>JAQUQV010000006.1 GCA_028715905.1 Kiritimatiellia bacterium | reverse complement strand
ATCCCCGCGCATCTGTTGCTTGCGATCGTGCAGTTCTGAATCGTTCCGCCAGCGTTGTAGACGCGAATTGCCCCATTCAATACATTCTTGCAGTAATTGTCATAGAAAAGCGAATTGCGCACGGTCGGGTTTCCGCCGCCGCTTATTCGCATGGCGCCGGAAGCGGCGCCGTCCCCAAACGTGCCGTTGCCATGGAAATCACAATTAACAACCGTTCCATTGAGAAAGTACATTCCCCCGGCATGGACTTCCCGGCCGGGGCTAGACGGCCATCCATTGGTGACGCCGTTATTTGCGATAACACAGTTGGAGACCACGCAGGTGAGCCCGCTGATGTACACTCCCCCCCCCGCATTATTGTAGTTAAAATTTCCAATGATGTCGCAATTGAGCAGTATTCCGCCCAACACACAAGCCCCGCCGCCCAGAGCATTATCATCAGCGGCATTGGTGGCTATGCATCCCGGTAATCAGGCAGTTTTGAACGACCGTGTTACTGGTTCCAATATGTATACCGCCGCCATCCCGGGCGGCGCCATTGGTTATTGTAAACCCATCCAGCGTAATGCCGCAGGCGGCAAGACAAAAGCAGCCGCCATAGGTGGTAACGCCATATCCTCCATTTACGACCGTCTCCCCGCACCCATTAACGCTTTTAATCGTCATCGCGTTGGTCACATAAACATGGTTCGTCAGATAATATATGCCGTTGGAGACCACTACCAGTCTTGGTTCTGTGTTGGTCATGGCGGCTTTGACCACATCTATGATATTTGTGCCCGCCGTTTCCCAGGTCGTGTAGGGATCAACTCCGGCGGGATTGACGGAATTGTTCGTCACCACGTAATGCGTGGCGCCCGGACATGCCGCCGCGACCAAAAGCCCCATCGCAACCAGCAATAATCTTTTCATCGTCAACCTCCATTTCCTGCATTAATTTTCAAGCTCCTTGTATAAATTAAGAATATGCGCGATTATTTCCCGGCGGATCACGTTCAAGTTGCCGCGGTCTATTTGCTCGCTTTCTTTCAACTTTTTAAGGTATTCATTAGCGGCGCGCGCGGATTCTTTTGCCCCGGCTGACCCGGATTTTTCCGCCGGCGCAATCATCTCCTGCAGGGTGGTAACATAGCGCACGTCGTCAGCCGCCTCGCGGTAGCCTTCATATTGGATCGTATTTACGGGGCCGTCCATGGCCGGATAAGTCATGCTATGACTTCTGTATTGCGGATGATCAAAGTCATTCCACGTGAAGCCAAAAGAATGCTGATAGGCGTTGTCCGCCGCGCCGTCATAATCGTTTTTCCACAAAAGAAGCCCGAAATTGCGGCGGTATATTTCAGGGTTTTCCACGCCGCATTGCGGATTGGCGTAGCTGAATATTTTATGCCCGTACGAATGCCATTCCGCCGCCTCTTTCGCCGAAAGCGCACCTGCACGAACGTGCAGGTCCTGAATATCAGCCATCATCTTGACATTGTCGCCGCCGCCGGCCACAAAAATTTTCCCGCCCGCCGTGCGCACCGCTTCCCAAACCAGGCGTTGGGATTTTAATTTATCGCCTTGAACTTCACACATGCCGTAAAAATAAACTGTTTTGACGCCATAAGGCCGCACAAATTCAATAATGTCGCGGACGTTTTTCTTTATCGCTTCCAGCTTTTCCGTCTCCGTCGGATTGCCGACTGGTATGGTGTGTTTTAAATACAGGGTTTTGTTATCCATCCCCGCCGCGCGGCGTATTTCCAGCGTTTCACCCAGCATCTCTTTTTTAACGCCGTAATGCTGGCAATTATCCAGACCGTGCGCAACCATATTCTCCAAGTCTTTTTTAAACTGCTGGCGCGACTTGAAACGCGATGAAATTGTGCCGACTTCCGACAACGTGCCGTGATAATCTATACTGAAAGTATAGTAAGGCTTTGAAAGTTTGAACGGCAGCACTCTTAATTTCAGCGAAACAGGACGCAGTTCTTTTCCCGGCGTTGAGAGGCTGATTTTACCTTCATATACGCCGGGCTTGGCGTCTTCCGGCGCTTTAACGGTTATCCAGAACTGCTGGTTCCGACCGGCCGGTATATTCACCGGCTGTAGCACGGGCGCGTCCTTTATTGGCAATCTATCAACGGTTTGATATCTCGGGCGTGTTTTGCGCGCGATTTCTTCATCCCATGCCGGATCGCTTGCCCATATATATTTTTCGCCCTCCGGGAAACTCAGCCGGAGATAATTACCGCGCTTTTCATGATCAACTTTCACAAGCAAATCATCATTTAACAGCAATTCGGGAATCAGCATCCTTTTGGTCTTATCCTGATCTATGCCTTCCCCTGCATTGCCAGACTGGTACCAGCATTTGACCAGCTTAACGTCAATGGCGGAGGACGGAATGATGTCGCCGGCTTGTGATTTTGTTTTGAAAATCCGGCGGAACCAATCAAACCGGCCGGCCGGCGTTTCCCGCATTTTAAGATCGCCCGCCGTTACTTGCAGGGAATTCAAGTCCGCCAGCGCGGTAACCACGAAACTCGCCGGCTCGTATTCGCCGGCGCACGCCGCAATTTTGATTTCATCTGAAATTTCACCGGGAATCAATGCGGTCAAAAAAGGCAATATTCCTCTAACATCTTCACTCATAGGGTCATCAACAACATACGATAGATAAAGATCGCCTTCTTTCACTCTGCCGTCCTCTATCCGCGCCAATATCTTTTCCAACCTGCGATTCGCGTTTGTTATTCTCTCCGCGGCTTTGAATTCAGGATAAGAGAAAAACACTTTGCCTGATTTGTCTCCGCTTTTGATTTTTTCCCTGAAACCGGGAAGATCATCCGTCAATTTTTTTCCCGTCAATTCCAATTCTGCGCAAAATTTTTCCGCAAGACGAAGAAAGGGCAGCCGCCGCAAATCATTGTACATATCTATTAATTCCAGTGATTTTTGAAAAACTTCCGCTTGGAATTCCAGGACTTGGTTATATCGTTCGCTCACTTCTTCAGCGGTCAGGGCGCGGCAATAAACACGGACCTCATCCATCATTCCCTGCGTAATTGTATTAATGTTTTTATCCTGGCCGGCCGGTCCGCCAATGCAAAACGAGCCGTTTTTCGCTTGCATGGCGATGTAACCCTTCTCCTCCGATTGGCCCGACGCGTGTGCCGGTTGTCCATTCACATAATGTTTAATGCCGTCAACGCCGCCGCTTCCATCATAAACGGTGGCAAGGTGTATCCACTCCTTTTCATACATCAGCAAATCACCGCCGGATTTATGTATTGATTTTCCCGTATTGCCATCATACAGGTATAATCGCAAGTGGTTATTGTTGATCAGCAAATATTCGCCCTTTTTGGATGCTATCACAAAACCGGACCGTTCATTCATTTTCACCCAGGCCTCTATCGTGAACGCATGGTCTTTTTTACCGTCGCCAAAGCTCAAGCCGCCATCATTGCCGCAATCAACATAACCGCCAGCCAGCGACAAAGCCTTGCTATCGTTATGCAACCTGTCCGGCGCCCAAGCCGGCTCCGTGCCGTTCCCGATAAATTTACCATGGTTCTTCCCGACGTTGTCCTTTAAATCACCGTCAAATTTCCACTCGCTTATCAGTTCCGCGCCGGCTGAAAACAAGGTCATCCATAATGAAAATATAACCATTCCCATTTTAACGATTGTTGCGCTTTGTTTCAAATGTTCCCTCAATGACTCCATCCATGGCAAAAACGTCCGGCTCCTTTCCTCAACGCCGGATTTTTTCGCCAGTTCATTCACAAGATGTCCCGGAATAAGATTGTAAACCTGCTTGAACATAGTGTATTTTTTCATTGTTGTGTTGGCATAGCCGTTTACGCTTTTCAATGTTATCCCATTGGTTATACGTGGACTTGATTTTGCGACATGCGGCCGGCTTCCCGGGCATATTCATGAAAGAGTGAAACATAGAGCCGATAATCAGCGTATGAAACCTGCGGCGGGGTCTGATGATCGCAACTGATAATGAACCCGCCCTTGGCCGCCGCGGGAAGCAATCGTTCAAACTCGGCGCGGATGGCCGCCTCGCCCTTGCTCATTTTCATCTTGTCAAAGTGCCCCATGAACCGCATTTTGGAGTGTTCTTCCCTTAACCTGGCTATATCCACGCCGGCCTGCCGCTCCAATGGAAGAATGCCTTCTATCCCGGCTTTTTCGAACCAGTGCGCGGGAATTGAAACATCCCCATCCGAATCAACGAAAGGAACGATGTTGTATTTTTTTAGTTTCGGAATAATACGGGCATAATAAGGCGCTATAAATTGTTCAAACAGCTCCTGCGAAAGCATTGGGCCATGATTGTAACTTAAATCCTCGGAAAACACCATGTAGTCCGGCGCGCAGAGCGGACACACTTCATCAATAATGCGGGAGAGCATCTGCTCCTGATCGGTGTTGATCCGATGCATCAGCCCCGGCTGGTCATAAAAAGCGTAGAGATGGCGCTCTATTCCCAGCAATGAGCGCGGATGCCAGAAGAAACCATGCACTTTAAAAGAAAATACGCTGCTCTCCGCGCGGCGCTCCTCCGCTAAATACTCCCATTTCTTCGCATCCACGACCGCATCCGCCGGATAAAGATACGGACGGATTTTATCGTATTCGCCTTCCGTTGCAACCGGCAACGGTAAAGGCCCGCTGGATACGCCGGGATGCGAACTGGTAAAAAAGCTTTTCTCCTGCCGGTAGATGTCAAGTCCGAAATGCCGACAGATATCATACCGATCCGTCAATTCCTGCGGCGCCCCCTCCTGATACCAGCGCTGAAGGGTCTGATCCCACCAGCCCGCCCACTCAATAACCGGAAGACGATCAAACGGTTTGAAATTCATTATGGCCTGAAAACGTTCTAGCGCGTTCATTTTCATAAATCCCGTATCCGTGTAAAATTGCTTGTCCCTCGTTTTTTAATTCATCCGGAATTCAAGAATGCGGATATCGCCGGGCGGCACCGTGATTTTGACTTCGGCCCCGTCATCCGTTTTCCGCATTTCCGGCTTTTCTCCCTTGACCCATTCCGCGATTTCCTTCACCTCCGGGCCGCCGGCCGCCTTGTTCAAGGTTACCCGCACGTCGGCCTTCTTTGTATCATCAATCTCTTCCTTCTGTCCACCCTTTTTGGTCACCCCTTCGTTGTTGATCAATGTTACCACCCAACCCCTGCTGTTCCGGTTCACCAAAACTTCCACATTTCCTTCCCACCGGACCGGCAGTAATTCGTCCCGCATATGCTCCATCAAGTTGGCGAACATGTCCAACATCCCGCCCTTGTTTCCCGGCTCCTTCATGTAATCCGGCGCGGTCAGGATGACAACCCCCTTTCCGTATCTGTTCGCCGTAACCAGCGCGTCCCGCTTCCCGTCGGCGTCCGCCCGCAGAATCAGCGGAACCGCCGTCTTCGGTTCAAGCCGCTGATAACTGAACGTCTTGTTTTCCGCTATAACCGCGCCATCCAGCAGACTGTAGCCAAGCCGGCCTTCGCCCATCTCGCTTGTTATTTTGCATCCCAGGAATGAATCCGAAAACACCCCTCCCCTGATTTGCCGGGCATTGATCATCAATGTGCCGCCGTTCTCAACATAATCCATGAGCCGTTTCGCAAACATGCATGATTCCCGCGCCTTATCCGCCTGATTCCGCTCGTCCAGGTCCACGTCCCCCACCAGTATCAACGCGCGGTAGGCCTGCAACGTCTCCTGCCGCGCATCATTGGTGAGCACGTCAAACATGTCCCCATACGGCCCGGTTGCGCGCGACTGGATATTACCGGGCGATAAAAGCGGATACAGCGCCGACTCCATTGCCGGCATCATGCAATCTCCGCAGGATAGCGAAGCAAAGAGGCAGAGGCATGCCGACGCCAGGAGCGGCCTGACCAATCCGCAGCCTTTTAAGCGCAAAACGTTCCCGGTCATGCCGCGCCTCGTTCCGTGGTTTTCCATGTTATCTCCCTTCCCGATTTGCGAAGCGCTATCAGAAATCTTTCCTTTGAAGTCATGTTGTTCCGGAAAACTATTGCAAATATTTAAGCCCGGCTCTTCCCGAAAAACAATCAAAATAAATGTCAAAAAGCGGACATTTGTGTCAAAAACGGGACATACCCGACATCACAAGTCCCTGAAAATCAACAGAAGGGGTGTTTAACCCGACCCGGAAAGGCATAAGATTGCGGGCGGCGAACAGAAGAGGAGCTGATTTTTTGTTGATTTTTTTCTGAATTTAGGCAAAGGTTTCCGGCAGACGGGGTTTGAGAGCCGGCTCTGCCGCCGGCGCGCGGCCCCCCAAACGAAAAGGCCGAGCGTAAATGCGCCAACCTTTGGGCGCAAAATAAATATTGAACAGAATGCCGCCAAATAAAAAAACATGCGCACTCCACCCATTCGCTACCCTGCCCCGCCCCCGCAACCACCCGAAGATTCATGGCCTTTTGAAAGGGAATTGCAGCGGCCGATTCACGCTCCGGTAAAATTGTCCGGCGCCGGGCCGAAACCAAATGAACTTGACTTCAGAAACGGCGCGCATTTTATCGCCGAATTTCCGGACCCCCGGGGACTGCTTCGGACAGCCTGCGCGGATTTCAACGATTTTTTAAAATCAATCGGCCTGAAAGGCGGCGGCCCCTGCCGGATAATAACCGCGCACGCCAGAACATCCGTATTTGAGGAATACCGCATCGCCGTTGAAAAAAACAGCATCGCCGTGCTGGCGGCGGACACCGAGGGCATCCGCCGCGGACTCGTTTATCTTGAAGACCAGATTCTCGCGCGCGGCGCCTGCGCGCTGCCCTTCGGCGCCGTCAAACGCAAACCCTTCGTGCGCACGCGCCTCTCGCGCTGTTTCTACGGCCCCATCAACCGCCCGCCCAAGTGCCGGGACGAATTGAATGACAACATCAATTACTACCCCGAAGGATATTTGAACCGGCTGGCCCACAACGGCGTCAACGCGCTCTGGTTGACAATCAAATTCAAGGATATCTGTCCTTCAAAAATCATTCCGGAATACGGACAGAATCCCGAACGGCGGCTGACTAAACTGCGCGCGATCATCAGGCAATGCGCGCGTTACGGCATTAAAATCTACCCCTTCTGCATTGAACCGGCCTTTTTCCCGGATAACAGTCCCGTGCTTAAAGCCCATCCCGAATTAAAGGGGCACGAATCCAGGATCAGCGGCGCAAAACAGTTCGCTTTTTGCACAAGCGCCGCATTGGGGCGGGCTTATCTTGAGGAAGCCGCGCGCGTTCTTTTCACGCTGGCGCCAGGGCTCGGCGGACTCATCCTCATCCCGGTCGGGGAAAGAATCACGCATTGTTACTCCGTTTTCCTCCCGGAAAACCGGCAAGGGGAACCTATCAACTGCCCGCGTTGCGCCAAAAGAACCCCGCTGGCGGTTCTGGCGGACACCCTGGCCGCGCTTGAACGCGGCATGCATTCCGTTTCGCCCGGCGCGGAACTTATTGCATGGCCCTACGGCCAAATGATCCTGTGGGGCAAAAAAATGATGGTTAAGGCCGCCGGCCACGCGCCGCCAAACGTAATCCTGCAGTATAATTTTGAAACGGGGGGAACGGCCAGGCAACTCGGGAAACCGCGTCCGCTCTGGGATTACTGGCTTTCCTGGACCGGACCGAGCAGGCTTTTCGCGGACTGCGCCCGCGCGGCCCGCAAAAACGGGACCCGCATCTTCGCAAAACTCCAGACGAGCTGCTCGCATGAGGTTGCCACCACTCAGTATGTTCCGGCGCCCGGGCTCATTTACCGGAAATACAAGGCGATGCGCAGACTCGGCGTGAGCGGAGCCATGCAGGGATGGTTTTTCGGCAATTACCCCTGCCTCATGACAAAGGCTTCGGAAATGCTTGCTTTCAACCCGTTCCCAAAAACCGAGCGCGATTTCCTCCTAACGCTTGCCCGCCGCGACTGGGGCGAATCCGCGTCCGAAGTCGCCCGCGCCTGGGATTATTTCCGGAAAGGCTACTCGCAATACCCGGCCGAACACGTGTTCGGGTATTACGGGCCGATGCATGACGGCCCGGTCTGGCCGCTGTATCTTGAGCCGCGCCGCCTGCCCCTGGCGCCCACCTGGCAAATCTGTTACCCACCCAGCGGAGACCAGGTCGGCGAATGTATTAGCTCTTTTTTCAACTACGGCGAAATCCTCGCGCTCTGTAAAAAAATGCGCGAAGACTGGCGCCGCGGAATGAAAATCCTCAAACGCCTTGAACCTCGCTTCCGCGGCAACCGGGAGCGGCGACTGGATATCGGGATCGCCGCGGCCCTGGACCTGCAGTTTGACAGCGGATACAATATCCTTTCCTTTTATTCGCTGCGCGACAAGCTCGCCGCGGCGCGCGGAACATCTCAAAAACGCAAACTTCTGGCGGCCATGCGACGCATCGTCGTTGACGAAATATCCAACGACCGGGCACTGCTGCGACTTTGCCGGCGGGACCGCCGCCTCGGATTCCATTCCGAGGCGGAAGGATACAAGTATTATCCCTCCCGAATAAACTGGCGCATCAACCAACTCCAGCGCCTGTTAAAAACGGAATTCCCGGGCGTGGCCAAAAAGATTAAAAACGGAGAAATCCTTTTCCAGGACTACATCGGCCGCGGGCCTTCCATCCAGGCTTATAAATGCCGGCCGGTTGGGAATGGAAACGCGCTTTTGAAATACCCTTTCGGCCCCGGATGGGAAAGACAGACGGCGGCGGAATGCCGCCACTGGCTGGCCCCACGCGTCTCGCTGCCCGGGAAACGGGAATCCTATGGGACTCAAATGGATCCGGTTGTTTCCGACCGCGCCCAAAAAACGGGAATTTCATGGCGCGCGGCCCGCGACCGGCGCGCGGTATACATCTGCGCCGACTGCCCGTCCGAAACAACCCCGGACGCCGGGCCGGATGCGGAAAACGACTCGGTGCATTTTGTTTTTGAACCCTTGCGGCTTGGATCGCACATCGCCTTCCATGTCTCCAGAAACGGAAAAGCCTCGGCTATCATTGACGGCGGCTACATTGCCTCCGTAAAACCCGGCTGGAAAACCGCCGTGAAAAAGCAAGGCGGCGTCTGGCGGTTCGTCCTGGCGGTTCCCTTCGCCTGCCTGAAAATTTCCGCGCGACAATTGCAATCCAATCCGCGGATGCGGGTGAACGTCTCGCTTTATCTTTCAAAACAAAAGACGATCAATTCGTGGGCAAAGACTTATCCGGCCAGGCATCGCCTGCTGTTTGCCCACCAGCATCCGGCCAATTACGGCTGGCTGGTCTTCAGCGACGCATCCGGCCGGCCGCGCTTTTAACCCGCATATTTTACGCGATAGATTCCGCCCAAGCGGGCATTGCCCGCCGGCGAAAGACGTGAGTTTTGCGGAGAAGATCCCCGCCGCCGCGGACCTGTCCGCCGCCGCCGCGGCGGGCGGCGAAGGAATCGGGAAAAGCCCCGTTTTTAGGCAAGTTCCGGCCGGTTTTGTTATTGACACTCTCAAATTATTCTATAACATTGTTTGTTTTTATTTTCAGCCAACGTAGCTCAGCTGGTAGAGCAGCGCATTCGTAATGCGCGGGTCGTCGGTTCGATTCCGACCGTTGGCTCGGTTTAAAGAAAGCATCGGAAGATCAAAGCATCCAATCTATGAAAAAGGCCAGAAAACTCAAATGTTCCGGCAAAGCCCGTCCGGCGGCGGCCGGACAACAGGTCAAAACCGGCAAGACACAGCCGTCTTCTTCCGGCGCGAAGGAATCCCGGCGCATTTCTTCCCCCGCCGATTCTCTTAATAAGCCGGCCCAGAACAACCAGACGGCCGGAGCTGAAAAATCGCCGGCCTTGAATCTGGGCGCGCAGTTAAAGATAAAGTTAAGCAGCGACGAGCTTAACGAAAAAGTAAAAGAGCTCATCAAGGTGGCGCGCGAACAGGGATACCTTACCTACGCCGATATCAACGAGACCCTCCCGAACGACCTGATTGACCCGGACGAATTGGAAGGGTTCATTTTGCTTTTGCGGGGAATGGACATAGAAATCATTGACGCTTCGGACGTGGAGCAATACAAAAAACAGGCCGAAAAGGCGGAACGGGTGGAACAGGCCAGGTCGCTGGATGCCATGGACGACCCCATCCGCTCCTATATCCACCAGATGGGCCAGGTGCCCCTGCTGACCCGCGCCCAGGAGGTTGAAATCTGCAAACGGATTGAGGAGGCGGAAATCAAGTCGCGCTGCCTTTTCAAAGAATTCGGCTTCTCGCTTGAGGCGTATTTCAGTCTCGCCGACCGGCTTGAAGAGGGACAGGACAGGTTTGACCGCATTATCGTTGACAAACACGTTGACGGACGGGACAAATATTTCAAGATGCTTCCGGCCCTCAAAAAGAAAACCCAGGCCGCCCACGCCAGCCTCTCCCTGATTTTCAAAAAAATAAACGACCCCAAAACCAGCCAGGCAAATTTAAAACGGTGGCAGGCAAAACTCAACGCGGCCCACCGCAAGTACGTGCGCCTGCTGGACGGATTTCACTTCAAGCAGAAGGCGATTGAGGATTTTATCGCGGTCGCTGAAAAACATCATCAGAAATACCGCGAAGGCTCCGAACGGATGCGCCGCCTGGAAAGGCAAAAAAAACAGAAAAACGCCGAATACACGAAAAACCTGCGGGCGCTTCAAGCCGAACTCAGGGAACTGGAGAATATATGCTGGATGAAAGGCGAAGCATTTGACGCCAAATGCCAGCAATTGAGGGAATGGCTGAAAAAGGGACAAAAAGCAAGGACGGAAATGGCGGAAGCAAACCTGCGGCTGGTCATCAGCATCGTCAAGAAATACATGAACCGGGGACTGATGTTTCTGGACCTCATTCAGGAAGGCAACACCGGCCTGATGCGCGCGGTGGAAAAGTTTGAGTACAAACGGGGCTATAAATTCAGCACTTACGCCACCTGGTGGATCCGGCAGGCGGCCACCCGCGCCATTGCCGACCAGGCGCGGACCATCCGCATCCCCGTCCACATGATTGAAACCATCAACAAACTGGTCCGTGTTCAAAAACAGCTGCTGCAGGATTTCGGCCGGGAACCCACCCCGGAGGAAGTCGCCAGTGAAATCAACCTGCCGGTGGAACGGGTCCGGGAAGTTTTTAAAATGTCCCAGCAGCCGATTTCCCTGCAGGCCACGGTCGGCGACAGCGAGGATACTACCTTCGGGGATTTCATTGAGGATAAATCGGCCGAAAACCCCTCGGAGATGGCCGCCTACAGCCTCCTGCGGCAGAGACTGCAGGAGGTTGTCCACACCCTCTCCGAACGGGAACAGCGGGTTATCCATCTGCGTTTCGGCATTCTTGACGGCTGCCCGCGCACCCTGGAGGAAGTGGGCAGTATGTTCAACGTGACCCGCGAGCGTATCCGCCAGATAGAGGCCAAAGCCCTGCGCAAAATGCGCCACCCCACGCGCCTGCAAAAACTGGAAGGATTCCTTGATATTAAAACATAATCCTGTATATTTCAGGTTAAATGCGGACGGCTTATGAAGGATTTGCGCCCAATCATTCTGGTTATCATGCTCCCGCTGGTCATGCTCCCGCCGGCCCCGGCCCAGAAAAAAATCATTAACATCAAAACCAAAGGCGTCTCCGCCGCCGATCTGACCAAAGAACAGTGCCTGCAGATAATCCGCGGTATTCATATCGGCAAGGATTTGAGCGGCGCCAAACTGGACGAAGCTGATATTTCCGGCGCCAATCTCTCGTTCGCAAACCTGTCCGAGGCCAGTCTGAAAAAATCCATCCTTAAAAACGCCCGGCTCAACCAGGCCAACCTGACCAAGGCCAATCTGGAAAAAGCCATCCTTTATCAAGCCGATTTGAACGGCGCCAAACTGGTAAACGCCAACCTGAAAAACGCCAACCTGACCAAGGCCAATCTGCAAAACGCCTCCATGGTGGGGGCGGACCTCAGCCAGGCCGCGCTCATAGACGCCGATCTGAGCGGGGCCAATCTTACGGGAGCCATCATGGAAGGAGCTAAAACCAACGGAGCCGTTTTCAGCGGCACCATACTGCCCGACGGCCAGATTCACCCCTGACCGCGGCAACCCGGGCGTTTCCCCTTTTATACAATAAATACTCCGTGAAATTCATCAATAAATACCTGGCCGAATCCGCCGTTATCACCGGAAAAATCAAGCGCCGGCCGCTCGCCGCCATGATCGCGCATCTGGCCCGCGCCCGGCGGCGGCGGACGCGGGTCTACGTGCTCGGCATCGGCGGCAGCGCCGCGACCGCATCCCATTTTGTCAACGATTTGCGCAAGCTGGCCGGCCTGGACGCCTGCGCGCCGACCGATAACGTGTCCGAGCTGACCGCGCGCATTAATGACGATGGCTGGGAAAACTGCCTTGAAGGCTGGCTGCGGGCCGGCCGTCTCCGGAAAAACGACGTTGTTTTTGTCTTTTCGGTGGGCGGGGGCGACCTGGAAAAAAACATCAGCGCGAACCTTGTCAGGGCGCTCCAGTTTGCCAGAAAAAAAGGGGCCGTGATCCTGGGGATTGTCGGGCGCGCCGGGGGTTACACGGCGAAAATCGCCGATGCCTGCGTGCTTGTGCCGGTTGTCAATCCGGGCCGTGTTACCCCGCACACGGAATCGTTTCACGCCCTGCTTGCCCACCTGATCGTGTCGCACCCTAAACTGCGCTCGGCCGCGCCCAAATGGGAGGCGGAAACAAGCGGCAAAACCTGAAATCTGACCGGGATGAACAACATGGCGGAAACGGATGAAAAACGCGGTCTCCAGGATTTGAAGATAAAAATATTTGCCGACGGCGCCGACCTGGACTCAATCATAGACGCCTACGAAAAAAAAATCGTAAAGGGTTTCACCACCAATCCGACGCTCATGGCGAAGGCCGGCATCACCAACTACCTGGCTTTTGCCACCGAAGTCCTGCGCGTAGTGCGGGATATGCCGGTCTCGTTTGAAGTGTTTTCGGACGACATGGCCGGGATGCGGCAACAGGCTCTGCGGCTGAACGAGCTGGGGGCAAACGTCTATGTCAAGATTCCCGTCACCAACACCCGCGGCGAACAATCCGCCCCGCTGATCCGGGAGCTGGCAGAACTGGGCTTGAAACTCAACATCACCGCCATCATGACCACGGAACAGGTCGGGGGGCTTGTCCCCGTTTTGCGGCCCGATGTGCCGTCAATCGTGTCGGTTTTCGCCGGACGCATCGCGGATAGCGGACGCGACCCCCTGCCGGCCATGAAAAACGCGCTGGCGATTTTAAAGCCTCTGCCCGCGGCCGAACTGCTCTGGGCCAGTCCGCGCGAGGTTCTCAATATCATTCAGGCCGATGAAATCGGCTGTCATATCATCACCGTTACCCCCGATTTGCTCGCCAAAACCGGCAATCTGGGAAAGGAACTGGAGATTTATTCGCTTGAGACGGTGCGGATGTTTTATCATGATGCCGTCAGAAGCGGATTTACAATTCTGTGAACAGGCGCAAAAACACAACAGAGAGCAGGCAAAGATGATTATCACACGGACGCCATTCAGGATCACGCTGGGCGGGGGGGGAACCGACCTGCCTTCGTTTTACGAACAACACGGCGGTTTTATCTTCGCCATGTGCATCAACAAATACATGTATATACTCCTCAACCGGCGTTCCGTTGCCGACCGGAAAATCGTCGTCCGCTACAACCAGGTTGAAACTGTTGACAGCATTGAAGAAATCAGGCATCCCCTGGCGCGGGAAGCGCTCCGTCTGCATGACGTGCGCGCCAACATTGAATTAACCAGCATCGCGGATATGCCGGCCAAAACGGGGCTGGGCTCGTCCGGCTCCTATCTCGCGGGCCTGCTCACCGCCATCCGCGCATACAAGGGAGAATCCGCCCCGCCCGCGACAATCGCCGAGGAAGCCTGCCGGATTGAAATGGATATTCTCGGGGAACCGGTCGGCAAGCAGGACCAGTACATGGCGGCCTTCGGCGGTTTCAGGAAACTTGCCATAGCTCCCGACGGCAAGGTAACCGTGGAACGCTCGCCGGTGGATTTCGCCACGGCCAACGAGCTCGTTTCCAAGGCCCGCGTCTATTACACCGGCGTACAGCGTTCCGCCACGGCCGTCCTTAAAAAACAGGACGAGGCCGCCCGCCGGCGCGAAAATCCCGGCCATAAAAACACGATTGAATGCCTGCTCAATATCAAGGAAATCGGCCGGCGCATTTACGAAGCTTTCCTGGCCCGCGACCTGGACGCGTTCGGCGCGCTCATGGACGAGCACTGGCGGTTTAAAAAACAAATGTCCGCCGCCGTCAGCCTCGGCGTCATGGACAACCTCTACGCGGAAGTTAAAAAACGATTCGGCGTCCTCGGCGGCAAAATAATCGGGGCCGGCGGCGGCGGCTTTCTGATGCTTTACTGCCCGAAACAGGCGCGCGCCCTGGATGAATTCATGACCGGCCAGGGCATGCCGCCCATAGCTTATTTCCCCTCCCGGCAGGGAGCGCACGTGGTCAGCGACCTGACCGCCCTGGATGATTTTGACTGATCCCGCATGAACCGCAGACCGACCAACCGTTATTTCATAACCGGCGGAGCCGGTTTTATCGGCGCGCACCTCGTCAACCGCCTGCTGGACACAACCGCAGCGGAAGTGGTCGTCTACGACAATTTCAGCACCGGCCGCCGCTGGCCCTTTGCGGAAAGAATCAAGAGCCCCCGGCTGACAATTGTTGAATCGGACGCCTCAGACCTGGAATGCCTGGAGGCGGCCATGACCGGCTGCGAAACCGTCTTTCATCTCGCCGCCAATTCCGACATCGCGCGCGCGGCCGAGGAGCCGGAAATTGATTTCTGGAACGGCCTTTACCTTACCCATAACACCCTGGAGGCCATGCGGCGCTGCGGCTGCAAGCGCATTTTCTTTTCCTCCGGTTCCGGCGTCTACGGCGACGTGCCCCCCGTGCCTCTGCCGGAAGCCTGGCCGCATTCCATTCCCATTTCAACTTACGGCGCCAGCAAGCTGGGAAGCGAGGCGCTGATCAGCGCCTACAGCCATCTCTTCGGAATCCGGGGCACGGTCATGCGCTTCGCCAATGTTGTCGGCCCCCATCAAACCCACGGCGTGGCCTACGATTTCATCCGCCGCCTGCTGAAAGCCCCGCAGCGCCTTCTCATTTTCGGCGACGGCCGACAAAGCAAGCCGTATATTTTCATCGCCGACGTCCTGGACGCCTTCCTGCTGGCGGAGCAAAAACAGTCCGCGCCTTACGAGGTCTTCAACGTCGGCGCCGAGGATTTTCTGACCGTCACCCAGATCGCCGAAATTGTCGTTGCCAAAATGAAGCTCGCCGGCGCGGTTTTTGAATACACCGGCGGCGCCCGCGGCTGGAAGGCCGATGTCCCCGTTTACCGCCTCCAAACCGATAAAATCAGAAAACTGGGCTGGCGCAACCGGATGACTTCCAGAGAGGCGGTGGAGGCGGCGGTCGCGGCCATGCTGGAAGACGCGCGCCTGGGCCGGATCAAGCCGGCGGCATGAAAAAAATGGAACGCACCCTCGGCAATTCCGTCAGAAAAATTTTCGTAACCGGCGGGGCCGGCTTCATCGGCAGCCACGTTGTGGATTGCCTCATGGCGCAGGACTATCAGGTCTGCGTCTACGACAACCTTTCCAACGGCCGCCGCGAATACGTCTCCGCCCACTTTGAAAATCCGAATTTCACCTTTATACAAGCGGATATTCTGGACATGGAACGCCTCCGGAACGCCAGTCGGGATCACGACCTCGTCTGGCACCTCGCCGCCAACACCGACATAATCGGGGGCGCCGAAAACCCGCGGCGCGACCTGCAAGACTGCGCGGCCGGCGCTTTCAACGTTGTTGAGGCCATGCGCCTCAACAATATCAAGCCCCTGCTTTTTTCCTCAACCGGCGCGGTCTACGGCGAACTTTGCCGCGACCGGCCCGTAAACGAGCAGGCCGGCCCTCTCCTGCCGGTTTCAACCTACGCCGCCGGGAAAATCGGCGGCGAGGCTTTCATTTCGGCTTACTGCCACCTTTACGGACTGCGCGCCTGGATTTTCCGCTTCGGAAACGTGATCGGGAAAAGAATGACGCATGGCGTCATCTATGATTTCATCCATAAATTGCGCGCCAACCCGGACAAACTGCTCATCCGGGGCGACGGCCGGCAGGAAAAAAACTATTTTCTCGTTGAGGAATGCATTGACGGCATGGGCTGGGCGTTCCGCAACATTCCCATGACGGCCGAAAATCCCTGCGATATTTTCAACCTCGGGACCGCCACAATTTCCAGGGTTACCGACATCGCGGAAATCATCAGGAACGAAATGGAACTGCCCGCAGCCGGAATCGCCGTTGAAGGCACGCCAAAAGCCTGGCCCGGCGACCAGCCCAGGGTGCATATCACCGTGGAGCGGATGCGCCGGCTGGGCTGGACCGCAAAACACACCTCCGACGAGGCGGTGCGCATCGCCGTGCGGAGAATGCTGGGGAAAGAATGAAAAAAACAGGCATTATCGGATTATGGCACCAGGGAGTGGTCGGCGCCGCCTGCCTCGCCGGTCTGGGCTTTGATGTTTTGGCCGCGGACCCGAACGAACAAACCGTGCGCAGGCTCCGGGCCGGACGGCCGCCGCTCTTTGAACCCGGCCTGGAAGAACTGCTGCGGAAAAACCTGCGCGCCGGACGCCTGCGCTTCACCGCCAACCTGCAGGCGGTTGTGAAGAACCGCCCGCTGGTCCTCCTCATGTCTGACACCCCCGTTGACGAAAAAGACCGGAGCGATTTGAGCGGCATCTTCGGGGCCGCGCGGAAAATAGCTCCCGCCCTGGAAAATGACTCCGTCATCCTGGTAACCGCGCAGGTGCCGGTCGGCACCTGCGCTCTGCTGGAAGCGGAAATCAGGAAAAAGAATCCCGCCCTGCGCTTTTCTCTCGCCTACAGCCCCGAAAATCTTCAGCTCGGCCGGGCGATTGAACGTTTCCTCAATCCGCCCCTGCGGGTGATCGGCGCGGACAATGAACGCGCTTTTGCCCGGTTGGTCCCCCTCCTCTCCGCCATCGGCGGAAAATGGGAGCGGACATCGCTGGTAACGGCTGAAATGGTAAAACACGCCTTGAACGGATACCTGGCGGTCTCGCTCGCCTTCGGCAATGAACTGGGCAACCTCTGCGACAAGACCGGCGCCGACGGTTTCCGGCTGGCGGAAATCCTCCGCGCCGAGCCGCGGATCGGCCGCAAGGCGATGCTGATGCCCGGGCTGGGTTTCGCGGGCGGAACGCTGGCGCGCGACATGCAGACCCTGCGCGGACTCGGCCGCCGCTGCGGGGTAAAAACGCCCCTCCTCAACGGCGCCTGGCAGTCAAATATAATCCAGAACCGGATGGTTGTCCTGAAACTGCGCCGGGCTTTAAAACCGCTCGCCGGCAGAAAAATAACCGTGCTGGGGCTGGCCTACAAGCCGGGCACCAGCGCCCTGCGGCGTTCGCTTTCCCTGGAAATCATCGCCGAACTGAACCGCGCAAACGCGTCTGTTACCGCGCACGACCCGAAAGCCGACCGGCGGGAAATAGCCGGCCGCGCCGATTTCCGTTTTGAAAATAACCCTTATCGGGCCGCCCGCGGCGCCGATGCTTTACTCTTGCTAACCGGCTGGAAAGAATATAAAAACCTGGACTACGGCCGAATCAGAAAAACAATGGCCGGCGATCTTTTGATTGACGCCAACAACATTCTCAACCGGGCCGATCTCGTGCGCGCCGGTTTCCGCTATATCGGCTTCGGACGCGGATTTGACGCGGCGCAAGAGGAATCAACGCCATGCAGAAAATGAAGGTTGCCATCATCGGCGCGGGCTTGCAGTGCCGCCGGCGGGCGCCGGCAGTAAGGGCGTGCGCCCAGACGGAATTGGCGGTCATCGCCGACCGCACTTTTCAAAAGGCCGACGCCGCCGCAAAAGATTTTGGCTGCGCCGCGGTCAAAACCTGGCAGGAAGCCGTTGCCATGGAAGAGATCGGCGTCGTGCTCGTCTGCACGCCCCCTTATGCGCACGCCGAAATCGGCGCCGCCGCCCTGCGCGCCGGCAAGCACGTTTTGTGCGAAAAACCGCTGGCCCGCTCGCTGGCCGAGGCCGACGCGATGCTGGCCGCGGCGCGCCAGGCGAAAAAAATCCTCAAATGCGGCTTTAACCACCGCCACCATCCCGCCGTCCGGGAGGCAAAAGCGGCGCTTGAAAGGGGAGACATCGGCCAGGCGCTCTTCGCGCGCTGCCGTTACGGCATATGCGGACGGCCGGAATACGAAAAGGAATGGCGCGCGGACCCGGATCAGGCCGCCGGCGGGCAGTTCATTGAACAGGGCACCCATGCGATTGACCTCTTCCGCTGGTTCCTGGGAGAAATCACCGAGGCAACCGGCATGACCGCGCGGCGTTTCTTCACCGGCCAGCCCCTGGACGAAGACGGCATGGCCGTCTTTCGCACATCATCGGCGGCCACGGCCTCCCTGCATTCCTCGCTGACCCAATGGAAAAATCTTTTTTCCTTTGAGGTCTTCGGCCGCGACGGTTACGCCGCCGTGGACGGACTCGGCGCCAGCTACGGCACCGAGCGGCTGGTTATCGGCCAACGCGATTTTGAAGCGCCCTTCAGCGAAAACATCACTGAATACCGCGGCGGCGACGTTTCCTGGAAAGAAGAATGGAAGGAATTCATCGCCGCAATTTCCGAAGGGCGGGAGCCGCTCGGCAACGGCGAGGACGGCCGGAAAGCGCTGCAAATCGCGCTGGCGGTCTATGAATCGGAAAAAACCGGCAAAATCATCAAGTTTTAACTGCGTGCTTTTTCAAGCTTGCGCCCCATTCATAAATGAAATGCCTGATTACCGGCGCCGGCGGCTTCATCGGAAGCTGCCTGGCTGAATATCTGCTCGGACAAGACCAGTCGGTTGTCGCGGCCATGCGCCGGCCGGATGAATTCTTGAAACACCTCAACGGCCGGCTGGCGGCCGCCTGCGGCGATTTGACGGACGCCGTGTTTATTGACCGCCTCCTGGAGCGGCATGAACCGGACATTATTTTCCACCTCGCGGCCCAGAGCCTGCCGCTTGTTTCCTGGACCGATCCGGCGCTGACTTTCCGCGCCAATCTGACCGGCTCGCTCAAACTTTTTGAAGGGGCCGAGCGCCAATCCCGCCCGCCGCTGATCATCGCGGTTTCCTCCAGCTCGGTTTACGCACCCGGCCGGGAAAACATTCCCATCGCCGAAGACGCGCCGCTCAGACCGGACAGCATCTACGCGGCCAGCAAGCTGGCCATGGAACACCTGGCCGGAATCTACTGCGCGAAAAAAAACCTGAAGACAATATGCGTCCGGCCGTTTTTCATAATCGGCCCGCGGAAAACGGGCGACGTCAGCTCCGATTTCGCCCGCGGAATCGCGCGCATTGAACGGGGCAAAGAAAGCGAATTGCGGGTGGGCAACCTGGAAAACATCCGCGATTTCCTTGACGTGCGCGACTGCGTTTCCGCGCTCTGGCAGATCGCCTTGCGCGGGAAAATCGGCGGCGTTTACAACATCTGTTCCGGCGCCGGGCATTCCATCGGCGCCCTCCTGGACATATTCAGAAAAAACACAGGGGCGGACTTGCGGATAGTTAACGACCCGGAAAAAATGCGGCCCATTGACAACCCGGACAAAACCGGCGACCCGGCCCGGCTGAAGGCGCTGGGCTGGCAGCCGCAGGTTGACCTGGAAACTTCGGTTAAAGCAATCCTGGATTACTGGCGAAAGGTTTTCTGATTCATGCAGACGGTCATTCTAGCCGGAGGCCTGGGAACGCGAATGAAAAAACTGGCGGCCAGACTGCCAAAGGCGCTCATTCCCGCCGCCGGCCGGCCTTTCATTGAGCACCAGCTGGAACTTCTGCGGCGGAACGGCTGCGGCGATATCCTCATCTGCGCCGGCTACAGGGGAAAAATGCTTGAAAAGCATCTGGGCGACGGCGCTTCTTTCGGCGTGAAGATCAGTTATTCCAGGGAATCCCCCCGCAAACTGCTCGGAACCGGCGGCGCCCTGGTCAACGCTTTTGCCATGCTGCGTGAAAAGTTCATGGTTCTGTACGGCGATTCTTATCTCCCGATTGATTACCGGAAAGTTGTCCGGGCTTTTGAGAAAAACAGCGCCCCGGCCCTGATGTGCGTTTATCGCAACAAAAACAAATGGGATGTCAGCAACGTAAAAATCAGAGACGGTTTCGTGGTTTTTTATTCAAAAAACCCCGGCGGCGAAAGATGCGATTATATTGACTACGGCTTGTCCATTTACCGGAAATCTGTTATGGAAGCATATTTAAACGCCCCCCTCCCCCTTGACCTGGCGCAAATCCAGGAGAACCTGGCCGCCCGGCGGCAGTTGAGGGCGCATGTGGCCGCGGAAAGATTCTATGAAATCGGCAGGCCTTCCGGGCTGGAAGACTTTGAAAAATACATCGGGAGCGCGCGCGGCAGAAGATGAACAAAGCGGTATTTGTTGACCGAGACGGCACCTTGAATGAAATGGTGTATGATGAAATCCACGGCACCCTTGATTCTCCGCGCCGTCCGGAAGACGTTGTTCTCAAACCCCATGCGGCGGACTTTATAAAGTGCGCCCATCGGCATGGTTACCTCGTAATCGTGGCAACCAACCAGCCGGGCATAGCCAGGGGAACCCTTTCGCTGAAAGCATTGACGGCGGTCAACGACAAACTGGCCGCCCGGCTCGCCGCCGAAGAGGCCAAATGGGACGAACTGCGGTTCTGCCCTCACGCTCCCGGTCCGGCGCCGGCAAAAAATAAATATGCCGTCGCCTGCGAATGCCGCAAGCCCAGACCGGGCATGCTGCTGGCGGCGGCGCGCAAGTTTGACATTGATTTGCCGTCCAGCTGGATGCTGGGCGACGGACTGAACGACGTGCAGGCGGGCAAAAACGCCGGATGTCAGACCATGCTCGTGACCCGGCTGAAGATTGAACAAATTGAGCTGTTCTTCAGCCTGGACAATTGCCGGCCGGACTTTATCGTCCCGGACCTGGGGCAAGCGGCGGAAATCATTGCGGAAGAATAAACAACCATCAAACGTTATTCATAAGACATGAAGGCCGCCAAAGGCGGCAACTATTATTTTTTGCATGTAGGGGGCGTGCTTGTCGCGCCCCTTCAGAGGGCTTCGACGAGCGAAGCCCCTACAAAAAACAGACAACTTTGAAATTCCCATACCTCGAGGAGCAAACCATGACACTGCCGCCGCCCGCGACAAAAAAAATGCTGTCCGTCGTAGTGCCGTTTCTGAATGAAAAAGACAATCTTCCCGTTCTTTACCGGCGGCTGAGTGAAACTCTTGCGGGCGGGGAGGAAGATTTTGAAATCATTTTTGTTGACGACGGCAGTTCGGACGGGTCGGCCGACTGGGTGGCCGCCAGGGCCCGGGAGGACAAACGCCTGAAGCTGATAAAACTTTCCCGGAATTTCGGGCATCAAATCGCGATTACCGCCGGTTTGGACTATTCCGGCGGCGCGGCCGCCGTGATTATTGACGCCGATTTGCAGGACCCCCCGGAAGTCATACCGCGCCTGGTTGAAAAATGGCGCGCAGGATTTGAGGTGGTGTACGCCGTCCGGGAACAGCGGGCCGGCGAAACCTGGCTTAAAAAACTGCTGGCCGGCCTTTTTTACCGGATTTTCAGAAAGCTGGTTGACTTTGAGGCGCCCCTCAACGCCGGCGATTTCCGCCTGGTTGACCGCAAAGTGGTTGCGGCCCTTAAAAATGTGCGGGAGCGGCACCGCTTCATGCGCGGCCTGACCGGCTGGGTCGGCTATACCCATTGCGCGGTAACGTACAAGCGCGAGCCGCGGCAGGCGGGCATCACCAAGTATCCGGTCTGGAAATCATTTATCCTTGCCTGGGACGCGCTCACGTCTTTTTCCGGAAAACCGCTGATGTGGGCGACCGGTCTGGGAATTTTCATAGCCCTGCTCGGCGGTCTTGAGGCCGCCATCATCATCATCAACAAACTGCGCAATCCCTCCGGCCCGGTGCCCGGCTGGGCCACGATAATGGTGGCCGTTCTCCTGCTCGGAGGAATTCAACTGATCAGCCTGGGGATAATCGGCCAGTATGTCGGCCGGATATTTGACGAGGCCAAAAAAAGGCCGCTTTATTTTATCGCCGAAACAATCGGCTTGCCGCCGGCCGAAAAAAACGAATCCGCGCGGGCCGCCGGATAAAAGCGCCCGCGGTTGTTTACGGTTGCAGTTCCATGATCGGGAGCGCGCTGTCCCACTGCCTCATTTTCTGCAGGTCGTAACCAAGCTGGCTGGATTCAATTTCCAGCCGCCGGCTCTCCCCACCATCGGCATCTCCCGGCGGCCGGCCAATGCGCGCGGCCTGCAATTTTTTTTCAATTTCCATGCGCTGTTTTGCCAGGTCCTCCCGGCGCAGGGCAAGAATCAGCGATTTGACCGATTCCTCGTGCGTGGTGAAATCGCTCTTTATTTTTTCGGGCGCGCAGGAAGCGCGCGCCGCCATGTTTGAAAGCGCGCGTTCCTCGTCGTCTTTTTCGGCGATAAGGTCCATGACTTCCCGCCCGGTTTCGTCGGCCTCCAGGCAGACGGCGGCGATCTGCCGGCAGGCATTGTTCGTGATGAGGCTTAAAGGCAGATATTTTCTGACGAGCCCGGCAAGCTTACGCTCATAGAGCAAATGTTCAACCAGCGCCATTTCTTTCGGCGGCACTTTATCCCCTTCCCGGGAAATTTCCGGAGCGGAAAAATTCCGCCGGCGCTTTTCGGCGCGGTTCAGCTCGGCGGCCAGGGCATTCTCGGGCAGGCCGAGCCGCTCGGCGGCGGTTTTCAGCATGCCCGCCCGCAGAACGGGGTTGCCTGTCTGCAGGATCGCGGCGATCACCGCCGCGCTGATGCGCATCATGGCCGCATCGGTCATTGTGTCCGTTTCAGCGCTCAAGACATCAACCTGGAAATCAACCGCCGACTGCGCCCTGTCCAGAATCTCCCTGAACCTGGCGGGACCGCCGCTTTTCCGCAGCAGGGTATCCGGGTCGTCGCCTTCGGGAAGCACGGCCACGCGCACTGCCAGGTCCGCCCGCAAAAACACCTCCGCCGCGCGGATCGCCGCCTTCCGGCCGGCGGCATCGGCGTCAAAGACAAGCACGACGCCGTCGGCATAGCGTTTGAGGATGCGCGCGTGGTCGTCGGTAAAAGCCGTGCCTTGCGCCGCGACGGCGGTGTTGAAACCGGCGAGGTGACAGCGAATCACGTCTATCTGACCCTCGCAGACGACGGCCTCATGCTGTTCCACAACCGTCCGGCGGGCCTTGTCCAGGGCATAAAGCAGACGGCCCTTGTGAAAGAGCTGCGTTTCGGGCGTATTGACGTACTTGGCCGCGGACGCATCATCCCTGAGAATACGCCCGCTGAACCCCACCACGCGGCCCTGCTCGTCGCGCACGGGGAACATCAGCCGGCCGCGGAAACGTTCATACCAGGGAGCGCGGCCGTCTCCGCCGCGGCCTCCGCCCGGCGGCATAACAAGCCCGGCCGCCTCAAGCTGGGAACGCTGGTATTTTTTGCCCGCCCATTTCAGGATGGTATCCGGACGGTCCGGCGCGTAACCGACCAGGAATTCTTCCACGGTTTTCCGGCCCAGGTCGCGGCTTGCGAGATACTTGCGGGCCCCTTCCGCGGCGGGATCATGCAGGAGAATTTTATGGTAAAGCTGGGCGGCGAGCGCATTGATTTCATAAAGCACATCCTTGGCCGGCTGATCGTCTTTTGCGCCGGATTCAAACGCCAGCCGGATATTGGCCCGGTCCGCCAGCATCTTGACCGCGGTCATAAAATCAACTTTTTCATAATTCATCACGAAACGGAAGACGTCGCCGCCGGCGCCGCAGCCGAAGCAGTGGAATATCTGCCGCTGGGGATTGACCATGAAGGAAGGGGTTTTTTCCTTGTGAAAGGGGCAGAGCGCCTTGAAATTGGAACCGCTGCGCTGAAGCTGAAAATACGAGCCGACTACATTGACAATGTCGTTTGCCAAACGGATTTCCTCAAGCACGGCGTGGGAGACAAGCGGCGACATTTTAAACTACGGTTCGGATTGGCGAGGTTTTTCCTCTTCCGGTTTTCCGGCCGGCGGCGGGCAGCGGGGGCCGGCGGGCGCGGGTTCGGGACTCATCTGACGGACGCGGGCGGCGAGCGCGGCGATTTTTACCTGCACGGCGGGGGCCGCCTTGAAAACGGCTTTGCCGGCGTATGAATCAACCCGTATCATCTGGCGCAATTGCCCGTGCGGCCAGAGGCCGGCGGCAAATATCCACAACGCGGCAATCAGGCCGCCGCGCATAATGCCCGCCGCCGCCCCGGCCGGCCGGTCAAAAGCATCGTTGAATTTTACGTTTACGAGGAGCGTGCAAATAATGCGGAGAAAAAAGAAACAGACCCCCGCGCCGACCACGATCAGCAGAAACGCCAGGGCCGCGGCCATCTCCGGATTTGCGGTCAGGCGGGAATGACTGGCGATCATGTCGCCGAATTTTTCGTAGAAACCCAGCCCGGCGGCCAGGACCAGGCCGGTGACCAGCAGCCGGAACAACTCCCCGGAAAGGCCGCGGCGCAAGCCCATCAACAATTCCCAGAGAATAACGGCGACAACCAGCAAATCAATAATATACGGCTTCATTGGTTACAGACATTATTGCCGCGCGGCGTTTTGTTTCCGGAACATTCTTTCCCAGAAGGAGCGCGGCTTGCCATCCCGCGCGACCGGCGAATTTTCCGGAGGCTTGAACTCAAAATTCATGGCCTTCAGGCGGCCCAACGCCTCGGGAGCGCGGGAATCATGCGGAAAACGCGCGGCAAATTGATTATAGGCCGCCGCCGCGGAGTTGGTGAGGGAAAGCTGCTGGTCGTAAAGCCCGGCCAGGAGCCAGAGCGCTTCCGGGTCTTCGGGCCTGAGCTCGTCGGCCTTCTTGAGAGATATGATGGCCGTGTCAAATTCATTCTTTTCAAGGGCCAGCCTGGCCAGGGCCATGGCGGCCGGATAGGGGTTTGCATCCTGAGTCAGGGCGGCTTTAAAATAGGGCAAAGCCTCTTCCTTCTTATTTCTTTCCGCAAAATAAACGCCGAGATCGTAGGCCGCCTGCGCGTTGCCCTCCGCCAGGGAAATGGCGCGTTTCACGGCCTGATTTGCCACGGTTGCCCTGCCGGACTGTTCGGCCGCGCGCGCGATGCGCAGATAATTGTTGAACGCCGCTTCCCGCCGGTTCTGCTTTTCAAGCTTTTCCGCCACCCGCATCAGTTCCTCAAAGGAAGGGTAAACCACCGCCGGAACAGCCGCGGGCGGGCGGGATGGAGCGGCGGAAATTTCCGCGGTTTCCGCGGTTACGGCCGGCGGGGATACGGCCGCCGGAGAAGGTTTGCCGGCGGGGGGCGGCTGCGGCGGCCGGTTGTTTTGCAGATTTTTGATAATCAAACGGACCTGGTCGCCCTGGCGGCCGGAGGGCGCAAGTTTTGAGTACTCGGTAAAAAGCGGCAGAGCCTGATCGTCCCTGCGCAGATAGCGCTGGTTGATCACGGCCAGGTTATAAACCGCCGGGGCATAATGAGCATCCTTCTCAAGGGCTTCCTGCAACAGCTCCAATGCCCGGTTGATATTGCCGGCCTCAACTTCCAGCACCGCCAGGGAAGACAGAATGCGCGGCGAAGAAGGGGCATGCCGCGCGGCTTCCTTCAGGACGCGCCGGGCGTCGTCCCATTGCCGCTGCCGGCCGTGGATGACGGCAAGGAATTCAAGCGCGCGCGGGTCGCGTTCGTTCAGGATGGCCGCTTTTTCAAAGCAGGCGACGGCCTTGTCCCCGTCCCCATTCTCCCAAGCGACAATACCCAGGTTATAGACCGGTTCCGGCGCGCCGGCGTCGGCCGCGCTGGACTCCTCAAACAGACGCATGGCGCCGGTTTTCCGCCCAAGACGGTAATAAGCAATGCCCATGCCGTTCAAGACAATCGCCCGTTCGTTGTTGGAGGTGATACCGGGCAGGGCGCGTTGAAACCACGTTATGCTTTCGGCATGCCTTCCTTTTTCCAGAGCGCGCATTCCGCGCCGGATAGCCCGCGGACCGGAGTCGCCGGAACAGCCGGCGAAGCAAAGGATAAACGCCATATATAGCAGAAACCTGGCCAATGCGGTGCCTTTCGGGTGCAGTTTGGATTTTCCTTGATTTGCCCCTGCTATATACTATTTAATTCCGGATTATGCAATGTAAAATTTTAAAGGCAAACCCGGCATGGTAAACGGCGCCAAGCGCATTCTGATAGTGAAATTAAGCTCGCTGGGAGACATCCTGCACGCCCTGCCGGCGGCGCATTGCCTGAAAAACGGCTTGCCGGCCGAAATTGACTGGGTGGTTCATCCCGCTTATGCCGAGCTGGTAAAATGTTTTTCCGACGTCAGCCGGACGCTTGTTTTTCCGCGCCGCGGCGCGCCCGCTGAATTCATCCGGCAAACCCGTTTGCTCCGCGCGGAACAATACGAAATGATTATTGACCTGCAGGGCATTCTGAAAAGCGCGCTCGTCAACCGCCTGGCGCGCGGAAAACAACGGATCGGGCCTTCGTTCCACCGCGAAGGCTCGTTTCTTTTCTATACGGTCGTGGCGGGGAAAAAAAACAAAAACCGCCACGCGGTTGACGAGATTATGGACGTGGCGCGTTATCTGCATCTGCCGCTTCTTCCTCCCGTTTTTCCGATGAACATTCCCTTTCAACTGGTCAGCGAGCCGGCGCCGCGCATTGCCATGCTGCCTTTCTCGCGCTGGCCGAGCAAGAACTGGCCGTGCGCGTCATTCGCGCGCGCCGGCCGCGAATTGCAGGAAAACCTGGACGCTTCCATATATATTTTCGGCGCGGCCGGCGACCGGCCGGCGGCGGCGGAAATCGCCCGGGAATTAAACGGCCGGGCGGTCAACCTGGCCGGGAAAACGACTCTGCCGCAACTGGCCGGACTGTTGCGCGAAATGGATCTGGTGCTCACCAATGACTCCGGGCCGATGCACCTGGCCGCGGCCTTTGGAAAGCCGACCCTGGCGTTGTTCGGTCCGACCGACCCGGTCCTTACCGGTCCTTACGGCCGGAATCATGCCGTCTTGAAGGGCAAATTACACTGCCAGCCGTGTTTTTCGGCGCGCTGCCGGTTCCGCGACAATTCCTGCATGCAAACCATAACGCCGGAAACCGTGATAAATACGGCCATGGATATGCTGGGATATGCTGTCGCAAAAGAGAGAAAATGATTGCAAAAATAATAATGCTTGCCCGATGAAAACGGCATTGTTATAATAACTTCGTTTTTTATGTTTATGTGCGGCCGCAGGCAAACGCCACAGCCCTTATGCGCAAGATATTTGAACTGCTGGGTCTCGCCAAGGAGTCGGACAAGGACATGCTCCAGTCCCCGCTGCATCACACGGTTTTGCCGGATCAGCAGAGGGACAAGCTGGAAAAGGATATTCTGATACTGGACGATGAATTCGGCCTTAAGGAAAAACGCCTGCAAAGGGAAGCCGAACGGCAGGTCCAGGACGCCGCCGAAGACTCCATCAAACAGCTGCATGTGATTCAGATGGGGCTCTGCCCGCGTTGCGGCGAACACCTCAACGAGAACCTCTTCGCGACAGTCTGCGAGGCCTGCGGCTGGAACACGTATGAAACTCCGGCAAACGGCCCGGTTCGCGTTCATTTGCGCGCAAGCCAGGCCGTAATTGAAGGCGACCGTTGTTATGTGACGGTGCCCGGCGATGTGTTTCTGCTGAAAAATGACGTGGTCATCGCCAAAATCAACAAGGGCGCGATTGACTGGATTGAATATGTCTGGACCGAGGAAGAAATTTCCCAGCGTTACCGCCAGGTCATTGACCGCTTGAAAATAAAATGCAGCTGGTGCGAAAAAGACGCCGATCCAAAACAGGAAGGCTTCCGGCTCGTTCAGGCGGCATTCGGCTCGTGCCAGGAACGCCATGTTTTCTGTTCCCAGGAATGTTACGAAGCTTTCCGAAAAATGTATCCCTCCCGCGTGCACCGCAACTGTTATGAGCGCAAATGCTCCGAATGCGATCTGTGCACCAAA
Organism: Kiritimatiellia bacterium; assembly: GCA_028715905.1. Classification (NCBI taxonomy): domain Bacteria; kingdom Pseudomonadati; phylum Kiritimatiellota; class Kiritimatiellia; species Kiritimatiellia bacterium. The sequence continues at coordinate 33,561 of JAQUQV010000006.1, read as the reverse complement.
CGTTACGATGACGAATCCGAGGGTATCAGGATGATAGCCAAGGATTTTATAAAGGTGAAAAACTTTGAGATTTCGCGCAAAATGCGCGCCTGATGCGATTTCCGCGGGCCGGCGGCGCGGTGTGAATTCTGCAACCCCGGTTGGCGACTGCGCCGGCCGCGCCGCAAAAATGCTGTATGCTTTGACGGAACGTCTTGCGGCAGCCGACAGAACGGGCGAAAGATATGGGTGATTTCCGCGTAACATCCGCCGGCGCTTTGCCGTTAACCGCAAAAGAGCGCCGCCTGCGCCGGGTGCGCTTGCTGGCGGCCGCCGGCAGCGGCGCGCTGTTGCTGATTCTGGCCGGTTTCATCATACCGGTCAACCAATACGTGCGTTCCGCGGGATATGTTACCTCCGACCAGTACGCGGAAATAAGGGCTCCGCTGGTCGGCAAGATCAGCAGGATTTACGCCCAAACCGGCACGCAGGTCAAAGGGGGCGACGTCCTGCTGGAGCTTGACAGTTCCGAGGAGCAGGCCGTGCTTGAAGAGGCCAAAAGCCGGATGCAGAAGGCGGAAGACGAACTGGCGCGCCGCGAAGCCGAAATCGCCGAGGAAAAGAAACGGCTGGCCGAGGATATCATTGTCGCCCGCCTGCGGCTCTCCAACGCCGTCAGCCGCCTCATGCGCTCCCGGGAACTGGTGGATAAAAAGGCCGTCTCGGAGGCCGCGCTGGAAGACGACATCCTGAAGGAGAAACTGGCCCGCGCCGAACTGGGAACGCTGACCAACAAGGATCTGACCGTTTACGACAAGCAGATCATTGTCCTGCGGCGGGAACTGGAAGCGCGCAACGACGCGGTTGAACACGCGGATATCAACGTCCGCGCCAAGCAAATCAGAGCGCCGATCGCCGGCCAGGCGCTGCGCTATGAATTCGTGGTCGGGGAACTGGTGCGGCCGGAAATGGTTTTATATGAAATTTTCGGGGGCGACCGGCTGATCCTGAAGCTGCGCGTGCCGGAACGGCATGCAACCCGCGTCACGCCGGGCAACCGGTATTCGGCGATGCTCATCCCGTACCGCGGTCTGAAAGACATTTACTTTAAGGGCAGGGTGGAGCGCCTGCGAAACGTCATCCAGTCGGAAGGACAGCAGACCTACCGGGTGGCTTTCTGCAGTTTTGACCCTGAAAATTACAAAGTCCCGCCCGGCACCACCGCGGAAGCAAAAATTTACTATGGGAAAACACGCTTCTGGTTCTTTCTATTCGGGCTGCATTAACCCGGAAAGAAAACGCAAAGTGACAAACGCACACAGGCGCAAAGTTTATTTGTTTGTCTCTGAATTTCTTCCCTTTGTGCCTTCTGCCTTTGTGCCTCTGTCCCTGTCTTCCAATGCCTGAAAAACAACTACTTTCCCACCGGGAAATATTTTCCTTCCTTGCGCCCTACCGCTGGCGCATGACAAGCCTGATGGCGCTGACAATTGTGCTCTCCATCCTGAACATGTGCACCCCGCTTGTTTCCCGGGCGTTCATTGACCGGGTCGTCTCCCTCGGCCAGCGCGAACTCTTTGCCCCCCTGAGTTTAATCCAGGTTTTCCTGGTAGTTATCATCCCGCTGGCCGGCTTCCTGCAGAACATCCAGATGACTTACATCGGCCAGAAATTCGTGTTTGATCTCAGGGATTTCCTCTACACGCACATCCTCGGCCTATCGCTCCGCTTCTTCGGCAAAAACAGCACCGGGAAACTGGTCAACCGGGTCATGGGCGACAGCGGCACCGTTGCGCGCGTTCTTTCCGCCCAGACCTTCACCATTATCTCCGACGTCGTCTGCTGCGCCTTTGCCGTCACGGCCACCTTCGCCCTGAACTGGAGGCTGGCCATGCTGATCACCCTGATTGTCGCCATCTTCGTTCTGAATTATGTTTTCAACGCCAGAAAAATAAGGAGTTTGTCGGAAGACTTCTGGTGGTCGCACGACCGCCTTGCCGGAGGCGTGCAGAACCGTTTGGTGGCCAACGTGGCCGTCAAATCCTTCGGCGCTGAAATCCGGGAGCACGGAATTTTCCAGGATCAGGTTGGGCTCAGCATGAATTTGCGCGAGACCCTCGGCCTCGCCAGCCAGAAATTCACGCTGAACACGGCGCTCATTCAGAACCTCGGCCGCGCCCTGCTATTTTTCCTGGGATGCCATCTGGTCCTGGCCGGCGAAATGACTTACGGCGATGTTACCGCGTTCGTGGCTTACGCCATGCAGCTGCTCTGGCCGGCCGTGCGTTTTTCCGAACTGGCCCTGCAGTTGCAGGACGTGCGCGTCGCCCTCGGGCGCATTTTTGAAATAAGCCGCGAGAAACCGGAGGTCGTCAACACGCCGCGCGGAATAAGACCCGCGGCCCTGCGCGGCCAGATAGACTTCCAGAAAGTCAATTTTGAATATGAAAAAAATCACCCCATTATCCGCGATTTTGACCTGCACGTTGCGCCGGGCGAAACCGCGGCCCTGGTCGGCCCGACCGGCTGCGGCAAAAGCACGCTCCTGCTTTTGCTCATGCGTTTCTACGACGTTACCGGCGGCCGGCTCCTGATTGACGGCCGGGACGTGCGCGACTTTGACCTTTACGCCCTGCGCCGCGCGTTCGGCATTGTCCTTCAGGACCCGATGCTTTTCAACATCTCCATCGCCGATAACATCCGCTACGTCCGGCCGAACGCCCGGGAAAGCGAAATTGAAGCGGCGGCGCGGGCCGCCGAGATTCACGATTTCATCATGACCCTGCCGGACAAATACCGCACCGTGATCGGCCAGGAGGGGCTGCAGCTTTCCACCGGCCAGAAACAGCGGCTCACCATCGCCCGCGCCCTGCTCGGCAAACCGGCCGTCATGATCATGGACGAGGCCACCAGCGCGCTGGACAGCGAATCCGAGCGCGCGATCCAGGTCGCCATGGAGCGGGTTTTGCGCAACCGCACTTCGTTTGTCGTCGCGCACCGCCTGAGCACCATCCGCAACGCCAGCCGGATCGTGCTGATCAAAGGGGGCGGAATCCTGGAAATGGGAACCCATGACGAATTGATGAATATCGGCGGCCGATACCGCGCGCTGTATAACCAGCACGTCGGCAAGGAATTTATTGAGGACGACACATTGTGAAGTTTCATCACCGCCAGTACGACTTTCGCCCGCCTTACCGCGAGCGGGAACGCAAAAAAGGCCACGTGAGCCTTTTTTTCAGGTTCATCCGCATTTATATGGCGCCCTTCAAAAAACTGCTCCTGGCATGCATTCTCATGACGGTGCTGGACTACTGCGGCTCATTTTATATCCTGGCGTATTACAGCAAACTGGTTATTGACTCCATCCTCGTGGTCAGTCCGCCCGCCGTTGATCCGGGTTTCCATGAGAAAAACGCCGAAAAGAGTTTGCCGGGATTAAAGCAGGACAGGAAACAAACCGCGCCGGCGGAAAACGGCCGCAGGACAATCCGGACCAAAGAACAGCCCAAAACTTTTTCCCGGCGGCCGCCGGGCGCGCGGCAGAAATTATGGGGCGTTTTCGCGCTCTATGCCATCACCATGATCGTTGGCAATCTGTTCGGCCGGACGGCGGGACGCCTGCGGATCGCCATCGGCCAGAAACTGACCCTGAAATTACGCGAAGACATGCACGCCAAAATCATGCGCCTCTCGCTGGATTACTACGCCCTGCACACGCCGGGCCGGCTGCTTGCCCGCATTATTTCCGATACCGGCGCCGTGCAGGACCAGTTGATGAACATATTGGTCAACGGCTTTTCACAACTGGCGATTGTTCTGACCGGCGCCGTTATCCTGCTGATTATCAACTGGCAAATGATGCTGATTGTGGCCGTTTCCCTGCCGTTTTACGTCCTGATTTACAAGACGGCCCATCCGCTGCTGATAAAAATCCACCGGGAAATGAGCCACACCAACGCCTGCCTCTGGGGACTGGCATCGCAAAAGCTGGACGCCATCCGTATGATCCAGGCCGGCAACCGCGAAAAAAAGGAACGTTTGTTCTTCCACCGGCTGGCGGCCTGTTATCTGCGCGACTCGCTGGCCCAGAACAGGATCGGCGCAACCGCCAATACCCTCGGCGCCAGCCTGAGCGGACTGATTAGCGGCGCGGCCGTATTCCTCTACGGCATTCACCAGGTGCTCAACCATAACCTGACCCTGGGCGAAATGATGTACGCCTGGGGAACGGCCTGCGCCCTCTTCGGGCCGATCCTGCAGATCAGCGGCCTGAACACAACCTTCGCCCACCTGCTCGTCACCCTGCGGCGGCTTTCGGAAGTGCTGGATGAACCGGTTAAAATCGCCGACGCCCCGGATGCGGTTGACTTTCCGGCGCCCCTGCGGCGGGGAATTGTTTTCAACCGGGTGCGCTTCGGTTACGACCCGGACGGCGAAGAAGCGCTGAAGGATATTTCCCTGAAAATTCCCGCCGGCTCCTGGCTGTGCGTCATGGGCGCCAGCGGCTGCGGCAAAACCACTCTGCTGCACCTGAGCGACCGCCTCTTTGATCCGACCTCGGGCGCAATCATGATTGACGACATCCCCCTGACCCGCATTAAGCTCGCCTCCCTGCGCCGGCGGGTGGCGCTCGTCCCGCAGGAACCCCAGATTATCAGCGGCACGGTCAGGGACAACATCTGTTACGGCTGGCCCGAGGCCGAGCCGTCTCAAATCATCGCCGCCGCCGCCGCCGCCGAATTTCACGACTTTGTCATGACCCTGCCGGCGAAATACGAAACCATGCTCGGCGAAAAGGGCGCCAGCCTTTCCGGCGGACAGAAACAGCGCCTGTCCCTGGCGCGGGCGCTGTTGACCGATCCGGAAGTGCTCCTGCTGGACGACTGCACCTCCTCCCTTGACGCGGAAACCGAAACGCGGATCCAGGAAACGCTCTCCCGAATACTGGCCGGCAAGACCGCTATTATTGTTTCGCAGCGCGTTTCCATGGCCCGGCGCTGCCAGCGCGTCTGCGTGATTGAAAACGGGCTGGTCACGGAAGAAGGCGCGCCCGGCGAACTCGCCGCCCGGAACGGATTTTACGCCCGTCTCCATGCCAGACAGACGGAGTGAAAAGATAGCGGTCAACGGCCGGAGATCGGCATCAGATTTTTCGGCCGAGATGCCGCCCGAGAAAACCGTCAAGACCCGTAATGTTCTCAAAGATTGCGAAGGAAGTCGCGGAATTCAGATTGCTCCCCGTTAAAACACCGTCCCGTATCCGCGCCGCCCCGACCGTTTCCAGTTCAAAGGCCTTCATGCCTTCATCCGAATTGAAAATGCTGTAATTATCGGCGGCGGAAAAATGGCCCTGCGGCTGATCGTTGTCTGCAATGTTGAAGTATTTCCCCTCGTTCGGCCCGAGATTTTCCCGCAGGCAGAGCAGGTTTTTGCCGCGGTCAATGAAGCCGATGAATTTCGCTCCGGACAAAACTTTGACGCCGATCTGGCCCTTGCGCCTGGCGTCAGTGCGATATGTAAAGCCCTTCTCGTAATATTCTATCTTTTCGCCCGGATGCTCATAAAAATCAAAATTGATCGCCGTTCCGGGATTTGGCACAACCGCGAACGAAAGCGTGTTGTCCGAGGCCTCAAATTGTTCCAGGGTCCAGGCGGCAATCAGCGCCTCTTCGGGTGAAACGGCATTTTTTACTTTAAATGAATCGGTCGTGGAATAGGAAAAAAATCCCTTCAGGGGCAATCTGCGCAAAAGGGCCGGCGCTTCTTCAAACAGGCGAAATTCGCGCTGCATCAGAACGTCAAGAATCGTTCCGGCGCGGTTGGCAAGTTTCGCGTCCTTGACAATTAAGGCCGAACTTCTGTCCGCTTTCTCTATATGAAAAGGCTGTTCGTTGACGGCCGGCTGGACATACCATTCGTTACCCCGGTAATTGAAGGCAAACCTGCCGCCCTCCGGCGCCGGCCAGAAATTATTCCCGCCGTAATTGTTGAAGGCCGCCGAGGGATGCGCCGCGCACTCAAGGTCAATCCGATGCAAACTGATTCCGCCGCATTCTCCGAAAATCCGGCCGCCCATGTCGGGGCAGAGCAGGCATTCCGCGTTATCACCCCCGAAACGCAGGGCTTGGCCCTGCTTCAGGCCGCAAAGTTCCCGGTACTTGTTTCCGGACATGTTTTGAAAAGGCCCGAAATTTATTTCAGCAGGCTTTTCAAATAGACGGCATCCTTGCGCAACACTTCTTTCTTTTGATTCCCGTCCAGCTTGCCCAGGCATTCATCCTCAATGGTCAACGGTCCGTTATAGCCGACGTCTTTCAGGATGGCCACGACCTGTTTGTGGTCAATATCGCCCTCGTAAATCGGCGAAACATATTTGCCGTATTCCCATCCGTTGGCCCGTTTCTGCTGGCGGGTCTCCTCAGGATAGCGGATGTTTTTGACGTGCGTGTGCTTGGTGTATTTGGCCACGGAACGCAGGATTTCATAAACCTCGTTCAGCGGAAATCCATACCAGTAAAAGTTGCCGGTATCCATGTTGACGCCCAAGCGTCCGCTGCCGACCCGCTCAATGACCTGCTTGAGAAACGCCGGGTCATTGCCCTGAATGCCGTGATTCTCAATGCCCAGCCCGGCCCGGCTGTCCGGGGTGGCCGCAATGACCTTGCGCATGCAGTCCACAAACCGGCCCACTCTTGTTTCAAACGGCTCTTCTTTTTCTCCCTTGGTTATGGCGTCAATCCGGATGGCCGGAATGTTCAGCGCATCGGCCGTCTTGATCACGTCAACGACCCATTGCACTTCCTTCGGCGGCTCGGCGCAGTTGAAATTATTGTGCAGGAGAAAAGCGCAGATTTTTATGTTCTTTTTCCCGTAAGCATCCCGCAGGGTTTGCGCGGCGGATGCGGGGGTAAAAGAAATCTTGTTCCAGCCGGCCGGGTCCCAGACGGTGTAGTCGCGGAAAAACTCAACCTCAACGCTGTCCAGCCGCAAATCCTTCAGCCCTTCGCCGATGCTTTTATACCCGGCCTGCCTTACAACATCATCGCGGATTGATACGTGCATTTTTTTCTCCTGTGTTCGGTTATTGCGCTTGTTTCTCAGTCTTTATATTCCTTGTGTTTCTCAATTTCAAGCACTTTTTCGCAGAGCATGGCGCTGGTCGGCGCTTCCCGGGAAAGCTCGGCGGCGGCGCGGACGATGGCCCCGTTGATGGCCGTTATTTCCGTGTGCCGCCCGCGCCGGACGTCCTGGAGCATTGAGGAAATATTGCCGGCGGTTTTTTCGCAGACCTCCAGGACGGCCGCCGCCGGGTCCGGAAAGATCAACCTGATGCCTTTTGCGGCGGCGATTCCGGCGCCTTCCGCCGCCGCTTCGCACATCAACGCGCGCCATCTCCTGTCTTTGACGAGCTGGCCGTTGGGAAGGCCGGCCAGGACGGACACCGGACAAATCGCCGCGTTGATCACCAGCTTGCTCCAGAGCATGCCGATGGTGTTGGCCGCCGCCGAAGTTTCAATCCCGGCGCCGGTCAGCGTCTCCGCCAGCATTTCGGCGCCGGATTTGTTTTGAGACAGGGCGCCGACAAAGGTCGGCCCCGCGCCGGCATGGCGGACATGGTTCAGGCCGATGACCATGGCGCCGTGGGTGGTTATGCCCGCGAAAAGATTTCCGCCGGCCACCGCGGTTTTAAGGGCTTCCAGGTTGCCGAGGCCGTTTTGCAGGGAAAGGACTTTTGTATGCGGGGCGGAAAGCGCGGCGACGCTCGGCATGGCCCCGGCGGTCTCGTGCGCCTTGACGCAGAGAATAATCAACTCCGCCGGACCAGCCTCCGCCGGCTGGGCGGCAGCCCGCAAGGACACCCGCCGCGTTTTCCCGTCTTTTTCAATCGTCAACCCGTCGCAGGAAACAAGCGCGGCCCGGTCGGGGCGCCGGTCAACGAGCCAGACCTCATGGCCGGCCTCGGCCAGCAGCGCCGAAAAAAGGCAGCCGATACCACCGGGGCCTATGACGGCAATATGCATAGAAACAGTCAGTAGTCAGGAGTCAATAGAAAAAAGCCGGATCATTCATGCTTTTTGGAATCAGGATATTCTGAATTCTGGCTTCTGGCTTCTGCCCAATCCGGATTCGTTCCGCAAGGAAGACCGCATTGCCGAAATTCTGGCCAAACGCGGTGAACATCCCGATTTGCAATAAAATCCTGCGCTTCTTGCGCAGAATTTTATTGATAACTGTTTAATGCTTGAAACATCTCTGGCCGGTAAAGACCATGGCCACCCCGGCTTCGTTGCAGGCCTCAATGCTTTCAAAATCCCTTTCCGAACCCCCGGGCTGGATCACGGCCGTAACGCCTTCCCTGATGCCGACATCCACGCCGTCCCGGAAAGGAAAAAACGCGTCGGAAACCATGCAGGCGCCGATCAGGCCACCCCTTTTTCCGGCCACTTCCGCGTCAATTTCCTTCTTGATCCCCTCGTCCTTAAGATTGTTGTAGGGAGTTTTATGTTTTTCCCAGGCCAGCCGGTCGGCCAGCTTGCGGTAGGCCTTGTCGCGCGCAATCTCCGCCACGCCGACGCGGTCCTGCTCGCCCGTGCCGATGCCGATGGTGACGCCGTCCTTGACATAAATGACGGAATTGCTGGTAACCCCGCATTCCACCAGCCAGCCGAAAAGCAGGTCGTCGTATTCGCGTTCCGTCGGCAGGCGGTTGATTTTATATTCCCTGTCCTTGTAAACGGTCTGGGCCGGAAGCAGTTTTTCGCGCGCGCGCGCTTCCGGGGAAAACGACCACTGGGCGACCACGCCGCCGTCCACCAGCGATTTGAAATCAACGACCCGGGCGGCCGCGAACTCCTTCAGTTTTGCGATATCGGCGATACGCATGACGCGCAGATTTTTTTTAGCGGCGAACATTTCCAGAACACCGGAAGCGAACCCGGGGGCGGCGACCACCTCGGCATATTGCCGTAGGATCAGTTCGGCCGCGGGGCGATCCACCTCGCGGTTGAGGACGATCGCCCCGCCGAAGGCCGCCACGCGGTCGGCGAGATTGGCGCGCTCATAGGCCGCGGCCAGCGTGTCCGCCTTGGCCACGCCGCAGGGATTGTTGTGTTTGACGATGACCGCGCAGGGAGTGTCCATGAGGTGGCGCATGATATTGAGCGCGTTATCAACGTCGGTGATGTTGGTTTTGCCCGGGTGCTTGCCGGACTGCAGCAATTCAACGTCCGAGGCCAGATAACGGCCGGGCAGAACGCTTTCCACCCCGCCCAGCGCCAGGTTGCCGTTCACCAGCTTGTAAAGCGCGGCCTCCTGGCCCGGATTTTCGCCGTAACGCAGGCCCTTGTTGACGCCGTCAATCAGCCAGCTTTGTTTTTCATAAAAGAGAGTCTGCCGTTTTTTTCCGTCAACGAAACTGATCTCCATCGCCGGCGGAAAATGATCGTCCATGATGGTTTTATAGACCTTTTTGAAATCTCTAACTGTCATTTGTATTTTTCCTGCTTTTTCAACATTGACAACGGACCGCCAGTTGTTGATTTTGGATGGCGGCACGGCCGCCTTAGTTTTTAATCCGATAGCATGATTTTACCGCCTCAAAGCTCTCTTTTTTCCAGTAGCCGGCAATGGCCGCGTCATAAGCGGCGGTATGCGCAAAGGCCTTTTGCGCCAGCGCAAAACGCGTGCGCAGGGATAAAACGCCGCTTGTCCGCCGGAGTTCATCCAGAAGGGAGGCATAATCGGCCGGATCGGTGACGGAAGCCACCCTTAAAAAATTCTTGGCGGCGGCGCGCACCATGCACGGCCCGCCGATATCAATATTGGCCCGGGCCGCCTCGGGCGGCGCGCCGGAAGAAACGGTTTTGACGAAGGGATACAGGTTGACGACCGCCATGTCAAAAAGAACGCCCTTGACCCTCTGCAAATCGGCGGCGTGGGACGGATTATATGTTTCGCTCAACAATCCCATGTAGATTTTGAAATCAAGCGTTTTGACCAGGCCGCCCTGCATTTCGGGCTGGCCGGTGAAATCCGAAACCTGGACCAGACTTTTTGCCGCCAGGTCCGGGCCGAGCAAAGACCTGATTGCCTGGCAGGTCCCGCCGGTTGAATAAATTTTCAAGCTGCCGTTGATTTTCAAAAGACCGGGGATCAACTCCTCAAGGCCGCTTTTGTCGGAAACGCTGACCAATACGTTTTGTATCCTGATGCCGTCGTCAATAACCTCAACAATATTAACCGCCATTTTTCTTTTCCTCCTTTCAAACCGCCCCGAAACACAATGCGTTTGCCTTCACTCTTTCGGTTCCGAGGAACGCTTAATCTCCTGTGCCAGAACGGCGCGCGCCACGCAGCCCTTTTCAAAAACAATCAAGGCGGGGGTTGCTTCCAGTCCGCCGCCCTTGGTTGCCAGCCGGACAGAGCTGTAATGCCAATGCTGGGCGCCTTCCTCTTCGCTGGTTTTGTCGGGCGGGCCCAGCATGGTCAGCACTTCCGAAATCGTCATGCCGACCAGCCGGTCAAACGAACTGCGCGTCAGCCTCTCCTCGGGCGCCGACTCCGATAAAACGGCAATGTTTTTTTCCATTTCCGAAGGGGCGGGCTCCGCGGCCGGGGCCGTGAAAATCAAGGGTGTTTCCGCCCGGCCCGGGCGGCTCGCGGGGCCGGCCGCGCGCATGTTCAATTGCAGGCAGGCGTCTTCCACGGCCGTCATGCGCGCCCGCAGGGAGGCAATTTCATTTGAAAGCGCGGCATAATTGCTTTCCATGGTTTGCACCGCCGCCTCGTCCAGGCAGCCGGTCAGCGCCAAGGCCGTTATTATTGTCATTCCAACGCATCCCGGTCTGATCATGATATTTTCCTCCTGGCAGGATATGGAATACGGGGAAAGTATAAACAGAACCGCGGGCGGTTGGCAAGACCGGATTCAAGAAGTTGAAAATCGCAGCGCTTGACAAAACCGAGAGCGGTTGTTATATAAATGCCGAACCATGACCCATGGCAGGCAACGGCGGATTGTCCGTTAATCATAAGAACAACGATGTCCTGAGAAAGCGAGGCGCCACATGTTAAGTTTTGCCGAGGAAATCTTCCTGCTCGCCCTTGACGACCGCGAAGGTTCCATCAAACCCCTGCCGGTTTCGGCGCTGGAGTATGCCTTGCCCGGGGCCCTGCTCGTGGAACTGGCGTTTCTGAACCGGATTGACATTGATCTGAAGAGCCTGAGGGTTGTCAACGATACGCCATCCGGAAGCTCGTTGCTGGATAATGTCCTGCGCCAGGTCGCGGCTAAAACCGAAATCCAGCCGACATCTTTCTGGCTGTCGTTCTTTGCCGGCCAGGCAAAAGAAATTCAGGAACAGATTCTGGCCCAGCTCATCGCAAAAGGCATTCTGAAAACGGAAGACAAGAAAATTCTCTGGGTTTTCAAGACGAGGCGCTACCCGATGATTGACAACCGCGAAATAAAGGAGGTCAAAACCAGACTGCGCGATCTCATTCTCAGCGATGAAATTCCGGACCCGCGCGAGGCGGTCCTCATCAGTCTGGCGCACGCCTGCCGTCTCCTTGACGACCTCTTTTCGGAGGAGGAATACGAACGGCTCCAGCCGCGCATAAAGGCGCTGGCCAGGTTTGATTTAATCGGGCAGGAAGTTGCCAGGTCAATCAAGGAAATCGCCCAGGCGATGGCGCTGGCGATGATGCCCTGATCTCCGGACCCGGGAAAAAAAAACACATGAAAACATCATTGCGTGGCAGCATAGTCAGCCTGGCGGTCTTTGCCGCGGTTCTGCCGGTCCTGGTAATGGTGCTGTTCATCCCCCTCCAGCATGAAGTGATCAAAAAAAATATTTTCCAGGAAATGGATGCGGCCGCCCGGTATGAAGCGTTACAAACCGTCAACATGGTTTATGACATGTGCAACGTCACCCAGCTGGGCATAGAAAACCGCCTGGCCGACCATTTGAAGGGCGCCAATGCCGAAATAGAGCGGCTGGGCGGTTTTTCCTTCTCCAATGAAGCCGCCCGCTGGACGGCGCGCCACCAGTCAACCGGGGAAAAAGTTGATGCCGTTGTGCCGAAATTACTGCTGGGCGGAACTTACATCGCCCCCAACGCGGACTTTGCCGTTGAGTCGCCGCTCGTTGACCTCGTTACCGGTTTCACGCATGCCTATTGCACTATTTTCCAGCGCATAAACGAACAGGGAGACATGCTCCGCGTCTGCACTTCCGTGCCCGACGCCGACAACCAAAGGGCGATCGGAACATTTATCCCCCGCCGGCTGGCGGACGGCGCCGACAATCCGGTCATCAGCAAAGCGCTCGCCGGCGAAACCTATTTCGGACGGGCGCTGGTCATGGAGAAATGGCAGGCGGCCGCCTACGAGCCGATCCGGGACCCGAACGATAAGGGCAAAATTATCGGCATGCTGTATATGGGATTTGACCTGGACGACATCAACCGCGAACTGCGCAGGGCGATTACGGACATCGTGCTCGGAGAAACCGGCTACATCGCCGTGCTCGGCGGCAAGGGGGACTGGAAAGGACATTACATCATCTCCCAAAGAGGGGAACGCGACGGAGAAAACATCTGGAACGCCCGGGATACCAACGGCAAGCTGTTTGTCCAGGAGCATATTGCAAAAGCCGTTGCCGCGCCGAAGGGCAAGGCGATTTTTGAAAGATATGCATGGCAGAACAAGGACGAAGAAAAAACGCGCATTAAATGCGCCGGTATTGTCTATTTTGAGCCTTGGGACTGGGTGATTTATTCCACCATGTATGAAGACGATAATTACGGCATCATTAACAAATTCATCACCGGCACGATGCGCATCATGTCGGTCGGCGTGATCGCCGCCGCCGCGGTCATGATCCTGGCGATCATCCTCGCCGTCTGGCTGGGCTCGGCCATCGCGCGGCCGATCGCCAATGTCGTTTCCATTGCCCAGTTGATCGCCGGCGGCAATCTGGCCGAAGCCCGGCGCCGCGCGGCCGGGCAGCTTGAGAAAATTGAAAATGACGCCGTCAGCCCCGGCCGGAAAGCAAGGCTTCGGAATGAGACCGAGAAACTGACCGAGTCCGTTGTTTTGATGACAAAATACCTGGCTTCGCTGGTCGGCCAGGTCCAGCGTTCAAGCGTGCAGATGGTGTCAACCGCCACTGAAATTGCCGCCGCTTCCCGGGAACAGGAGTCCACCGTAACCGAGTTCGGCGCCTCAACCACCGAGATTGCGGCGGCGGTCAAGGAAATTTCGGCCACGTCCCAGGAACTGGCAAAAACCATGCAGGACATCAAGGTGACGGCAAACGACACGGAAAATCTGGCGGACCAGGGCCATTCCGGACTGGTCAATATGCAGAACTCCATGAGCCAGCTGGCGCAAGCGACCGCTTCAATCTCAACCAAGCTTTCAGCCATCAATGAAAAGGCCGGCGCCATTAACAACCTCGTAACGACCATCACCAAGGTGGCGGATGAAACCAACCTGCTCTCGCTCAATGCCTCCATTGAGGCCGAAAAAGCCGGCGAATACGGCCGCGGTTTCGCGGTCGTCGCCCGTGAAATCAGACGGCTGGCCGACCAAACGGCGGTCTCAACCCTTGATATAGAACAGACCGTGAAAGAAATGCAGTCGTCCGTCTCGGCCGGGGTAATGGAAATGGACAAGTTCAGCGGGGAAGTCGCGCAATGGGTAAAATCGGTCGGCGGCATAAGCCGGCAGCTCAATCAGATACTGGAACAAATCAAAGTCTTGTCGCCGCGCTACGAATCCGTCAATGAAGGCATGCGCTCGCAGGCGGCCGGCGCCCGCCAAATCAGCGAGGCCATGACCCAGCTTACGGAAGGAGCGCGCAATACGACCGAATCCCTCAAGCATTTTCATGCCGTCACCTCCCAGCTGAAAGAGGCGGCCCACGAGCTCCAGACCGAGGTGTCGCGCTTCAAGGTTTGAACCTGGAAACCAATGCTCTATCTGACCTTTAAAGCCGGCGAGAACGAATACGCCCTTGACGCCGCCCGCGTTTTACAGGTCGTGCCGGGTGTTCCGCTGCGGCCCGTCCCGGACGCCCCGGATCACATCGCCGGGCTGCTGAACTTCCGGGGCAGTCCGGTCATCGTGGTTGACCTGGTCAAATTAATCGCCCGTATTAAGTGCCGCCGCCTTTTCAGCGCCAGAATTATCATCACGGATTGCGCGCGCGCCGGCGGCGGCCAAGCAACGTTGCTGGGTTTGCTGGCCGAGGATATCACCACCCTCATGAAAAGGGAACCCGCGGACCTGATGGAAAATGCCCTGAACACGGCGGAAACCAGCTGTCTTGGACAGATGTTCCGGGATGACGAACGGCTAATTCAAATTATCAAGATTGAAAGACTCGTGACCGGAGAACTGGAACATATGCTGGCAGCCGGAATGGAGGAGTTTAGCAAAACTCAGGCCGGTTGACACACTTTTGCGTAGAAGTTTAAATAGACCGGCGGATCGCCAGCCGGGAAAGTTTTGGATGGCGGCGCTGCCGCCTTGGGAAAACCGCAAAAAATGTCCGTTGACGCCTATCAACCGGTAGAACAAATGCTTCATGACCGGATCGGTCTGGAACCGGCCGCGCTCGGTCCGAAAGCGATTGAGTGCGCCGTCGCCGAACGAATGCGCCTGCTCGGGATAAACACGACTGCTTCCTACGCCGAACTGGCGGCGGCTTCCGGCCGGGAGTTCGCGGCGCTGATTGAACTGGTCGTTGTCCCGGAAACATGGTTTTTCAGGGACCGCGAGCCTTTTGTTTTTCTCGCCGATTTCATACGTTCCGAGCGGCAACGTTTTCGCGCACAAGACACCCTGCGCATTCTCAGCGCGCCCTGCGCGACCGGCGAAGAACCCTACTCCATCGCCATGACCTGTCTGGACTGCGGCCTGGACCGGGGACGGTTTATCGTGGACGCGATGGACATAAACGAAAAATTTCTGACCAAGGCCCGCGCGGCAGTCTACGGCCGTAATTCATTCCGCGGAAACGGGCCGGCGTTCCGCGGGCAATATTTCAATCCCGAGGAACAGGCGTATGCCCTGAAACCGGAAGTCCGCGCCTGCGTCCGCTTTTTTAAGGCCAACATCATTGACGCCGGGAGCTTGCCCCCCTGCGCTCCCTATGACATCGTTTTCTGCCGTAATCTTCTGATCTATCTCCACGATCAGGCGCGCCTGAAAATCATCGCCGTCATTGACCGCCTGCTCGCGCCCGGCGGATTGCTCTTTATCGGCCATGTTGAAGCAACGCCGCCCCTCATGCAGATATTTGAAAATGTCAATCACCAGGGCGCCTTCGCCCTGCGGAAAAAAAAGCAGACCTCCTGCCCCGGATGGCCGGACGGCGGCATAACCGCCGCGCCCAACGCGCCGCCGGAAAACGAAATCGTCCGGCCATCCGGCCAATCCGGGCCGGCTCCGGAACCCGCTCCGACCCCATTGCCCCGGCCGCCGCCGGCCTCCGTAATCTCTGAAAACATTGAACGCGCAAACCGCCTGGCCGACGGAGGCTTTCTCAAGGAGGCGGAGGAAATCTGCAAGGAAATTCTTAAAAACGACGCGCCCAACGCGCGCGCCCACTTCCTGCTGGGCCTCATCCGGGAGGCCCAGGAAAATAACCGCGGCGCGGAGGAATGCTTTCACCGCGCCATCTATCTTGACGCCGGATTTACCGAGGCGATTTTACATCTCGCCGCCCTCAAGGAAAAAAACGGCGATAACTCCGCGGCCGTTCTCCTGCGGCGCCGCGCCGCCGCAATCAACGCCCGGAACGTTCGGAAAAAATGAAAAAGGAGAGGGACATATACTGCTGGACACAAACCGGCATTCGCGGCGACCGTTCCTGCCCGGAACTTTCCGGGCATATCCATTGCCGCAACTGCCCCCGTTACCAGGCGGGGGGCCGCGACCTGCTGGGCCGCGAACCGCCGAAAGACTACCTTGAAAACTGGGCAAAGACAATCGCCCGGCCGGAAACAAAAAAGGACGGCTCGCAAAAAACCATCATGGTTTTCCGTATCGGAAGCGAGTGGCTGGCCCTGCCGGCGGGCCTTTTTGTTGAAACAACGCGCCCGCGCCCGATCAGGCGCGTTCCCCACAGGAGCAACTCCGTTTTCCTCGGTCTGGCCAGCATCTGGGGTAATATTCATTTGTGCTTTTCCGCGGACGCTCTGCTCGGCATCCAGCCGGCGCCGGACGCCAAAGCGAAGGACAAAGCCCCCCGCTGGTTTTGCGTCGTCAGCCGGCACAACCTGCCGTGGGTTTTTCCGGCTGACGAAGTATACGGACTGGGCAATTACATTGAAAAAAACGTCCAGCCGGTGCCGGTGAACGTCGCCAAAACCACGCTGAAATTCACAACGGGAATCGTCGCCGTCAACCGGCGTCAGACCGGCCTGATTGACGAGGAGCTTTTTTTCGCCGCCCTTGAACGGAGCATTGCATGACCGAAACAGACCAGAATCCGGCCAACATGTCAATGGCCGACCTCTTCCGGCAGGAAGTCGCCGCGCAAACCGCCCTGCTCACGGACGCCCTCCTGGCTCTTGAACACAAGCCGGCGGACAAAAAACAGCTTGAAAACCTCATGCGGGCGGCCCACTCCATCAAGGGCGCCGCGCGCATAATGGGACTTGATCCGGCCGTGAAAATCGCCCATGAGCTGGAAAATAATTTCGTCGCCGCCCAGGAGGGAAAAATCACGATCGCCGCCGAGCAGACGGATATTCTCCTTGAAGGCGTGGATTTCCTCCTCAAAATTTCCAAATGCCCCGACCGCGAAATTGCCGCCGGCGCCGGCGCGCTCCAACCCGAGGCGGAAAATATCCTGCAGCGCCTCTGCGATATCAAATTGGCGGCGTCCGCGAACTCTTCTCCCGTAAGGCCGGACCCCGCGCCGCCGGCGCCCGCCGCGCCTCGCTTGCAACAATCCGGCCAGGCTTCGTCCGGGGCGGCCGGGGCCGGGGAACCCGAAGGACACGCGCCGAAGCCGGCGCTGCACACCCAGACGGTGCGCGTTACGGCCGGCCATCTCAACCGCATGCTGGGCATGGTGGATGAATCCATCGTGCAAATGCGCTGGCTGGAACCTTTCACCCGCCGGCTCATGGCGCGGAAAGTCAAGCAGGCCAGGCTCAGCCGCCGCATGGAAGAACTGCTTCCGATGCTTGACGCCAATGTTGATTACGCCCTGATCAAGCAGCGTCTCAATGAGATCGTCTCGGAAACCAGGGCTTTCCTGGACGCTTCCGCCGGACATATAAACGACATTGAGGAATTCAGCCGGCGGATGGAGGAATTGCACGACCGCCTTTACCGCGAGGCGCTCGCCAGCCGCCTGCGGCCTTTCGGCGACTGCGCGCGCGGCTTTCCGCGCATGATGCGCGACCTGGCGCGGCGGCTTGAAAAGAACGTGCGTTTTGAAATCTCCGGCCAGGACACAAAAGTTGACCGCGAAATTCTGGACAAGCTTGAGTCCCCCCTGGCGCATCTCTTGCGCAACGCGCTTGATCACGGCATTGAAAAACCGGAACAGCGCGCGGCCAAAGGCAAACCGGAGCAAGGTTTAATCACGCTCAACGCCCGCCACCACGCCGGCCGCCTGCACATCACGGTGACCGATGACGGAACGGGCATTGACGTTGAGCGCGTCCGGCAAAAAATCATTGCCGGAGGGTTGAATTCCAAAGAGGTCGCGGAGCGTCTTTCCGAGCCGGAAATCCTGAATTTCCTTTTTCTGCCCGGATTTTCCACCAGCGCCGGCGTAACCGAGATTTCCGGGCGCGGCGTGGGGCTGGATATCGCTCTCAACCTCGCCCGGGAACTCGGCGGCAACGCCCACATTGAAAATCGCCGGCCGAACGGGTCCGTTTTTCAACTTCAACTGCCGATCACCATCGCCCTGATCCGCGCGCTCCTGGTGGAAATAGCGCAGGAGCCTTTTCTGTTCCCGCTGGCCCGCGTCACGCATCTGGCGGTTCTTGACCCCGCCCAAACCGTAACCCTGGAGGGCAAACGTTATTTTCATTACGAAAACAAAAACATCGGCCTGATCAGCGCCGCCGAGGCGCTGGAAATGAAGTCCGCGGCAGAAAAAAAATCCCGCTGGCCGGTGGTCATCATCAGCGACCAGGATAATCACTACGGCCTGATCGTTGAACGCTTTCTCGGCGAACAACTCGTGGCCCTCCGGACGCTTGACGCGCGGCTCGGCAAGGTGCAGGATGTCGGCGCGGTCACGCTTCTGAACGACGGCACTCCGGCGCTGATTCTTGACGTTGACGATCTTTTGCGTTCCATGGACCGCTCCCTGGCCGGCGGAGGCCTGAAAACAATCGCCCAGGCCGGGGAAGAAAAAAGCAAGGCAAAACGCCGCCGGGTGCTGGTGGCCGACGATTCCATAACCGTCCGCGAACTGGAAAAAAAACTCCTCCAGGGCCGCGGCTGTCAGGTTGACGTGGCGGTTGACGGCATGGAGGCATGGAACAAACTGCGCGCCGGGCAATACGATCTGCTGATCAGCGACGTTGATATGCCGCGTCTTAACGGTATTGATCTCGTCCGCAAAATCCGGCAGGACCCGCGCATCAGCGCGCTGCCCGTCGTCATTATTTCCTACAAAGACCGCGAAGAGGACCGGTTGCGCGGACTTGAAGCCGGCGCAAATTATTACCTGACCAAAAGCAGTTTTCAGGACGACTCTTTTCACAACGCCGTTACGGACATGATCGGGGAAGAAAAATAATGCGGATTGCCATCGTCAACGACATGCTCCTCGCGCGGGAAGCCCTGCGCCGCTGCGTCGCCAAAAGGGCCGACTGGCAAATCGCCTGGGCCGCGCGCGACGGCGCCGAGGCGGTCAAAAAGTGCGCCGCGGATACCCCGGACGTCATCCTCATGGACCTGATTATGCCGGTTATGAACGGCGCCGAAGCAACCATGCGGATCATGCGCAACTCGCCCTGCGCCATCCTTGTGGTAACGGCCACGGTTGAGGGCAACATGCAGCTTGTCTTTGAGGCCATGGGCCACGGCGCGCTGGACGCGATCAACACGCCGGTCCTGGATTCGGACAACAAACTGGCGGGCGCGGCGGAACTGGAAGGGAAAATTGACCTCATCGCCAAACTCATCGGCCGCGGAAAACAGGTTTCCCCGGCGCTGGTCGCGCTGGGCGGGCAGACCGCGGAGAGCCGGCGTCTGCCGCGCTTGATCGCCATCGGAGCATCAACGGGCGGTCCGGCGGCCGCACGGGAGATTTTCAAGGCGCTCCCGGCCGGATTCCCCGCCGCCATAGTCCTGGTCCAGCACGTGGATGTCGCCTTTTCCGCTGACCTGGCCGACTGGCTGGGGCGGCCATGCCGTCTGCCGGTCCGCGTGATTGCACCGGGCTGCCGGCCGGAAAAGGGGATCATCTGGATAGCGGGAACCAATGATCATCTGCTCCTGACCGACGCAAAACAATTCGCCTATTGCGCCGAGCCGAAAGACATTTTTTACCGTCCGTCGGTTGACGTTTTTTTCCACAGCGCGGCCGCCAACTGGCCGGCTCCGGGCGCCGGAGTGGTCCTTACCGGAATGGGAAGAGACGGGGCCGAGGGTCTTTTGAGCCTGCGCAAAGCCGGCTGGCGGACGATTGCCCAGGATGAAAAAACATCGGTCGTCTTCGGCATGCCAAAGGCCGCCATTGAATGCGGCGCCGCCTTGAAAACAATGCCCATTGACCGGATTGCCGAAGAACTGATATATTTTGCAACCCATGAATAATGCGCTTCAAAAAGACAAGCAAAACGGGGCCATCAAAACCGCATTGACCGAACACGAGGTCAAGGTCATGCTCGTTGACGACCAGGCCATCATCGGCGAGGCGGTGCGGAGAATGCTGGCGCCGGAAAAGGACATCCGCTTCCGCTACGTCAACGACCCGCAACAGGCTTTGCAAGCGGCCGAAGAATTTTCGCCAACCATCATCCTGCAGGATCTCGTCATGCCCGAAATGGACGGCCTGGCGCTTGTAAAACTTTTCCGCGAAAACCCGCAAACCTCCGAAATTCCCGTCATCGTGCTTTCAACAAAAGAGGAGCCGAAGGTAAAAGCCGAATCTTTCGCCCTGGGCGCGAGCGATTACATCGTCAAACTCCCCGACCGGATTGAACTGATCGCAAGAATCCGGCACCATTCGCAGGGTTACATCAACCTGCTCCAGCGCAACGAGGCGCACCGGGCCCTGGTTAAAAGCCAGAACATTCTTTCGGCTGAACTGGCGGAGGCCGCGGCTTACGTGCGTTCGCTCCTGCCGGCGCCGATCAAGGGGCCGCCGATTGAAACCGACTGGCGCTTCATTCCCTCAACCCAGCTGGGCGGCGACGCTTTCAGTTATCATTGGATTGACGGGGACCATTTCTGTTTTTTCCTGCTGGATGTCTGCGGTCACGGGGTCGGCGCCGCCCTGCTTTCCATTTCCGCCATGAACGTCATTTGTTCCGAAGGTTTGCCGCGGACCGATTTCCGCGACCCGGGCGCAACGCTCTCGGCCCTGAACGAGACATTTCTGATGGAAAAACACAACAACATGTATTTTACAATCTGGTACGGCGTTTACAACCGCAAGGACATGACTTTAAGCTATTCCTCGGCCGGCCACCCACCCGCGCTCCTGATAAATCCCCGGCCCGGCGGCGCGCCTGAGGTTGCGCGCCTTTCCACGCCGGGTATGGTGCTCGGCGGCATGCCGGGCACAAAATACGCCACCCAAACCCGTAAAATGGAAACGCCGGGCACGCTTTACGTGGTCAGCGACGGCACCTTTGAAATCGCCGCGCCGAACGGTTCCCTCTGGCCCTTTGCGGAATATACCCGGTTCCTCGCCGCCGCCACAATCGCCGGCGGCTCTCCGCTGGCGGAGCTGGAAAAAAAAGCGCGCGCACTCCACGGGCCGGGCGCGCTGGACGACGATTTTTCCATCCTGCGCGTTGATTTTACCCGCCCCTGATCCGTCCGTTTTTTTCGCGCGCTTTCCGGCCCGTGGTTTTTCAATCCGCAATCGTTTCCGGCTTCGGGATGTGGTGTGAAAAAAAGGTAAAAAAGTTGACTTATATGAAACTTTGCGGTATCTTTTGCCCATCGCGGAAAGGATCTGGGAAATTATGCCGGTTATTGTTCTGGCGCTGATCAGCATGGCCTGCGCGGGCGGCAACGATTTTGTTTTCAAGCTTTACGCCCGCCGCGGCGGATCCACCGGCGCCTATCTGGCGGTAATCGGCGTTGTCTGGACGCTTTTCTTTGCCTTCTCGCTTCCATCCCCGGACTGTCTGCTGGAACGCGCCACCCTGCAGTGGGGCATCATATCCGGCGTGTTTTCCATCATGGCCAACATATTGTTCGTCAAATCTCTTGCCAGGGGGGACGTGGGAATCTGCGCAACCATTTACCGTTTGAACCTGGTGCCGGCCGCCCTGCTGGCGTTTCTTTTCTTCGGAGAACCGGCCGGCGCGCCGCGCCTGGCGGCGATTGCCTCGGGCGCGGCGGCCGTCCTGTTCTTTTCGCTGCCGGCCGGGGAAGCAAAAACCGGCCGCTTTTTATCGGGGACGATTCTCGTGGTGGCCGCCGCCAGTTTTCTGCGCGCCGGAATGGGGCTCGGTTACAAGGCCGGCCTTTTGCACGGAGCGAATGAATACGGCCTGGGGGCGATCAACGGGTTGGTCTGGATTACCGGAGGAACGCTCTGCCATCTTCTGGCGGGCCGCGAAACCCGCAAGCTCGACCGCGCCACCCTGGCCTACGGCGGCCTCTCCGGGGCGCTGGTATGCGGGATCATTCTCTTCCTCATGCTGGCCCTGAAACAAGGCGACGCCAGCCTCGTATTGCCGGTTACCCAGATGAGTTTTGTGCTGACCGCCCTGGCCGGAATCACCGTGATGAAAGAACCGTTGACCGCCAGGAAAATTATGGGAATATCGCTGGGTGTCCTTTGCATTTTTCTTATGGGAATAAAATAGAACCCCGCGGCCGGACGGTCTTTAAACCGTTCCATTTTAACATGATACACTTTTGCGTAGAATTTTAAATAAGACCGGCGGATCGCCAGCCGGGAAAGTTTTGGATGGCGGCGCCGCCGCCTTAGCGCGATGAATAGAAAAAAGAATGCCGATAACACGCTGTTCAAGATAGGCCTGCGCATACGGCAGGCCAGAAAAGAACGCAGTTTGACCCTGGCCGACGTCGCGCGCCGGACCGGACTTTCCAAGGGACTGCTTTCAAAAATAGAAAATTTCCGGGCCCTGCCTTCCCTGCCGGTGCTGGCCTGCGTCGCGCAGAGCCTGAATATCGGCATGGAAATGCTTGTCAAAGGCATCGGCCGGCCGGCCGCCGCCCGCCGCCAGCTGGTGCGGGCCGGACAGCGCCTGCCCGTCAAACTGGAGAAATCAAAGGGGTTCAACTACGCGGCGCTGATCTCCCGGACAATCGGCGATATCGGGTTTGAAGCGTTCGTGCTCGTTTTAAAACCCGGCGCGCGCCGCAAGCCGGCCGTAACCGACGGCGATGAATTCATTTTCATGCTCAAGGGGGAAATCATATTCCAGTTCGGCAACGAGCCGTTTCGCCTGGCGGCCGGAGACGCGTTTTATTTTGACGGACGCGTGCCGCACGCGCCCCTGAACCAGGCCAAAACCGCCGCGGAACTGCTGGTGATTTACATGTTGCAACAAAACAACCCGAAAGGAAATTATGAAACACAACCAGGACATGTGGAACGATCAAGGCGTCTGGCTCAAGGGAAACATTCATACCCATACCGTCCATTCCGACGGCAAATGCACCCCCGGGGAACTGGCGCTTGAGTACGGACGCCACGGTTATGATTTTGTGTTTCTCACGGACCATGACAAATACACGGCGCCGAAGACGCAAACCCGGAAGCCGCTTTTAATCCCGGCCACCGAGCTGGCCGTGAATTTCAGGGGATACTGCCATCATTTTGTCTGCCTGGGCGTGAAAAAAGAATGGCAATCCGCGTCATTCCGTTCGCCCGGGCAATTGCTGGCGCGCGCCGGCCGGGAGGGGGTTTTCGTGGTCCAGGCCCATCCCTACTGGTGCGGAATCCCCAGCCATAAATGTGTTTTTAAGGGAAATTTAACCTGCGCGGGAGTGGAAGTTTATAACACCGTCTGCGACCGACTGAACGCCAAGGGATATTCCGCCGTCCATTGGGACGACCTGCTGGACGCCGGCCGCCGCCTGCTCGGATTCGCGGTTGACGACGCCCATAACATCACACATATCGCCGGCGGCTGGATCATGGTCAAAACCCCCGCAAGAACGCCGGCGGCCATTCTCGCGGCCATCCGCCGGGGAAATTTCTATTCCTCGCAGGGGCCGGAAATCAAATCCATCCGCGTCCGCGGCCGGGAAATAAAAATCATCTGTTCTCCGGTCATGCGCATTAATTTCATCGCCAACCGCGCACGGGGCTGTTCCATCTTCGCAACCATCCCCAGCCTGAAAGAGGCGGTCTGGACCGTGCCCGCGGAAAACACCTACGCCAGGATAGAACTGGTTGACTGGAACGGCAAAACCGCCTGGAGCAATCCGGTTTATTTCCGGCGTTGACATTTCCGGGCGGCATTTATATAGTCAGCGCCGCGAATCCACGCAAGCGAAGCAGAAACAGGAGAAAATGAAATATGAAATACGGATTAACGGAACAGCAGGAAATGATCCGCGATTTATGCCGTCAGATCGCCCATGAAAAAATCAAGCCGGTCCGTGCGCATTACGACGAAACCGGCGAGTTTCCGCATGAAATTCTGAAAGTATTCGCCCAATCCGACCTGTGCGGACTTTATATAGAGGAAAAATACGGCGGCCTGGGCGGCGGCGTGTTGGACCTTTCCATCGCCGTTGAAGAGCTTTCCAAAATCTGCAGCGGCATCGCCTTGAGCATGGCGGCCACCGCCCTGGGCACCTTCCCGATCATTATTTTCGGGACCGATGAACAGAAAGATAAATATCTCCCGCGCATCGCCAAGGGCGAGTCGCTCGCGGCCTTCGGTCTGACCGAGGCCAACGCCGGCAGCGACGCCGGCGCCATCGCCACGACCGCAAAGCGCGACGGCGATGATTACATCCTCAACGGCACCAAGCAGTGGATCACCAACGGCGGCGAGGCCGACGTCTACACGGTCATCGTCAAGACCGACAAAGCAAAGGGCGCCCGGGGCGCCAGCGCTTTCATCCTGGAAAAGGGGATGCCCGGCTTCACCTTCGGCAAAAAGGAAAATAAAATGGGTATCCGCGCCTCGGCCACCCGTGAACTGGTTTTCCAGGACTGCCGCGTGCCCAAGGCCAACCTGCTCGGCCGGGAAGGCATGGGATTCATCATCGCCATGAAAACCCTGGACATGTCCCGGCCCGGCGTGGCGGCCCAGGCGCTCGGCATCGCCGCCGGCGCTTTGGACGAGGCGGTCAAATACAGCCGCGAACGGCGCCAGTTCGGCAGTCCGATCTGTTCTTTTCAGGGCGTTCAATTCATGCTGGCGGACATGGCCACGCAGGTGGAGGCCGCGCGCGCGCTCATTTACCAGGCCGCGCGCTACATTGACGGCGGCGCCAAAGACATCGGCAAAATATCGGCCATGTGCAAGCTGTTTGCCTCGGACACCGCCATGCGCGTTACGACCGACGCCGTGCAGGTCTTCGGCGGCTACGGCTATATGCGGGAATATCCGGTTGAAAAAATGATGCGCGACGCCAAGATCACCCAGATTTACGAAGGCACCAACCAGATCCAGCGCGAAGTAATCGCCTTGAACCTGATCAAGGAAGCGGCCGGCAAAAAACAGTGAAGCATCCCGCGCGGCAGCCTCCTCCGCCGACTCGCCTTGGCGAAGCCTGGCCGCGCGCGGAAAAGATGGCCGAAACATTTGAAATATTAAAGAGGGATGCGCGGACCTGCGCGCGGCGCGGGAGGCTGCATACCGCCCACGGGGCGGCGGAGACGCCGATTTTCATGCCGGTCGGCACGCAGGGCACGGTCAAGGCCATGACCCCGGAGCGGCTCGCGGAAACCGGGGCAAGCATGATTCTCTGCAACGCCTATCACCTCAACGACCGGCCGGGAACGGAGGTGATCGCAAAATGCGGCGGATTGCACCGCTTCATGGGCTGGTCAAAACCGATTCTCACGGACAGCGGCGGCTTCCAGGTGTTCAGCCTGGCCGCGAAGCGCAAAATAAGCGACGCGGGCGTTGAATTCAATTCCCACGTGGACGGCCGCCGTTTTTTTATCGGACCGGCCGAGGCCATGGCCATCCAGCGGCGCCTGGGCGCGGACGTGGCCATGGCGTTTGACGAGTGCATACCCTACCCCTGCGAATACGATTATGCTTGCCAGGCAGCGGAGCGGACATTACGATGGGCCTCTGTTTGCGCCGGCCAGCCCCGCAACACGGGCCAGCTCGCTTTCGGCATCGTGCAGGGCGGCGTTTATCCGGATTTGCGGAAGCGCTGCGCGGAGGAGTTGCGCCGCATGGATTTTGACGGCTTTGCCGTCGGCGGCGTAAGCGTCGGCGAGCCCGAGGAGGTTTTGCTGGACGGCATCCGGAACAGCGCGCCTTTTCTGCCGCCGGAAAAACCGCGTTACCTGATGGGCGTGGGCAAACTGCGCCAGATGGCCGAGGCGGTGGCCATGGGCGTGGACATGTTTGACTGCGTCATGCCGACCAGGCTGGCGCGGAACGGCGCGGCCGTGACCCGGAAAGGGCGCTTTTCCCTGAAAACCGCCGCGAATCGGGAAGAGCTTGCGCCGATTGAGGAAGGATGCGGCTGTTACGCCTGCGCCAATTTCAGCCGCGCTTATTTGAGGCATCTGCTGAACGCGGATGAAATTCTCGGAATTGTTTTGCTGACAATTCACAACATTTATTGTTATATGAAGTTCATGGAAGAGATCAGAAGCGCGATTGAGGAGGGGAAGTTTTCCCAGATGCTTGAAAAATTGAGGGAAAACCATTCGCGCTGAAATTTCAAGACGTGAATGGCTAAAATATTGATCCGTTAACAAACCAGGAGGAAAAAGAGATGCATGCAATGTTTGATTTCGCAACATTCGCCATGTGCGGAGCGCCCGGCGGCGCCGGGGCCCAGGGCGGCGGCCAGCAGTCCTCGCCGGTAATGATGATCGGCTGGGTGGTGATCATGCTGGCACTCTTTTATTTCCTGCTGATCCGCCCCCAGCAGAGAAAGGAAAAGGAGCGCCGCAACCTGATCAGCAGCATCAAGACCGGCGACCGGGTCATCTTCGGCGGCGGGATGATCGGCATCGTCACCAACGCCAAGGAGAATATTTTCACGATTAAAATCGCCGACAACACCAAGGTGGACGTCCTGCGGGCGGCGGTCAGCAGGGTCATTCAAAAGGACGAAGAGCTCGGCAAGGAATAAGAGGATAAACACGCAATGGATAAACACGCGCTTTGGAAATGGCTGCTTCTGATCGCCCTGACGGCGTTTTCGCTCGCGCTCGTCATTCCGCCGAAACAGAAAATAAAACTGGGGCTTGACCTCAAGGGCGGCATGAGTTTCACCGTCCGCATCAACCGCGCCGAAATTGAAAAACAGCTGCGCGAGGAATACAGCGAGGTTGCGGACAAGGAAATCCAGAGCCGCGTGCCGGGGGCGGTCAAACGCGCCCAGGAGCAGGCGCTGGAAATCATCCGCAACCGGGTGGACGCCCTGGGCGTGGCCGAGCCGCAGATTTATCCGGAAAAGGACGACCGCATCGTGGTGCAGATCCCCGGCCTCAAGGACGAAGACCAGGCCCGGGCCGTCAAGCTGATTCAAAGCGCCGCCTTTCTTGAATTCAGCATGGTGCACGAGGAAAATGAAAAGCTGACCGGCGAATTGTTTGAAAAGGGCCTGGCGCCGGAAGGCTTCAGGATCGTTTCCCTGAGCGCGCGCGGCCGGAACGGCCGCAATGTCTACAAGCGCGACCTCCAGGCGCTTCCCGAAGAGCAATACAACGCCGAGTTCCGCGCGCAACTGGAAAAATTCAGGGCGCCGCCGGGATACCGGTTCATGCTGGAGGAAACCACCGAAGAAGGCCAGAAATTTTTCACGCCCTTTTTTGTGAAACAAAGGCATGAACTGAAAGGCGACACGGTCCGGAACGCCGGGGTTGAATACGACCAGCTCGGCCAGCCGTATGTTACCATGAAATTTGATTCCAAGGGCGCGCGCAAGTTCGCGCGCATCACGGCCGATTACGCCCCGGGCGGCGCCAAGAACCTCAGTCCGGAAGGCCGCCGTTACCTGGCCATTATCATGGACGGCACTCTCTATTCGGCGCCTTTTATCAAAACGGCCATTTACGGCGGCGAGGCGATCATTGAGGGGAATTTTACCTTGAAAGACGCCCAGGACCTGGCGATTGCGCTGCGGGCCGGCTCTCTGCCGACGCCGGTGGAAATCATAGAGTCCCGCCTGGTTGACCCGTCCCTGGGACACGATTCCGTGGCAAGCGGAACGCGCGCCTCAATCTACAGCGGCATCATCGTGCTGGCATTTATGGCCTCCTATTACCTGCTCGGGGGCGTTGTCGCCAATATCGGCCTGATCTTCAACATGCTGCTCTTGCCGCTGGCCATGATGATCACCGCCGGATTTTTAAGCCTTTTTTCGGGGAATGTGTCGGGCGCCCATATCGGCCTTCCGGTCTTGACCCTGCCGGGCATAGCCGGCATCGCCCTGACCATCGGCATGGCCGTGGACGCCAATGTGCTCATCTTTGAGCGCATCCGCGAGGAGCAGAACGCCGGCAAAAGGCTGGCGGCGGCCATTGAAGGCGGCTATCACAAGGCCTTTTCCACGATTCTGGACTCCAACCTCACCACGGTCATGGCGGCGGTGATCCTTTTCATGTTCGGCTCCGGCGCCGTGCGCGGATTCGGCATCACCCTGACGGCCGGCATCATGGTCAGCATGTACACCGCCCTGACGGTTACGCGCATGTTTTTGAATGTGATCGCGCGGCGCTGGGCCCTGCCAACCCTGAAAATGCTCAATTTCATCAAGCCGACCAGCATTGATTTCATCGGGTTCAGGAAAATCGCCATTCTCGCCTCCGTCGTAGTCATCGCCCTGTCCTGGGCTTATACCGTCAAACGCGGCGTTTCCGACCCGGGCAATGTGCTGGGCACCGATTTCACCGGCGGCTCCGCGATAATTTTCCGTTTTAACCAGAAACCGGAAGTTGAAAAAATCAGGAATGCGCTCGGCGCGGCGGGAATATCCCAGGCGCACATTCAATACCAGAAGGAACTGGACAAGAACGATGAATTCCTCCAGATCCGGGTTCCGTTCGGCGCGGGCGACAAGGCCAAAACCGCCCTGCTAAACTCCTTTAACGCCTCGGGCTTCAAGGTGTTGAGCGAGGAAGCGATCGGGCCGCAGATCGGCAGCGAAATGACCCGGCGGGCGGTCTATGCCCTTTTATGGGCGGCGGTCGGCATGATCATTTACATATCGGTGCGGTTCAAATTCGCCTACGCGGTCGGCGCCGTCGTGGCGCTCCTGCACGACGTTTTAATCAGCATCGGCATATACTGCCTGATGGGGCGGCAGATTGACATGACCATCGTGGCCGCGCTCCTGACCATAATCGGCTTTTCGGTCAACGACACGATCGTTATCTTTGACCGCATCCGCGAAAAGAGCAAACAACTGGCCAACCGTCCGTTTGTTGAAATCTGCAATATCAGCATCAACGAAACCCTTTCCCGGACCGTGCTGACCTCGCTGACAACTTTCCTGGCGGTGATGATGCTGCTCATTTTCGGCGGGGGCGCCATCAATAACTTTGCGGTGCTCTTTGTAATCGGCATTATTACCGGCGTTTATTCCACCGTTTTTATCGCCACGCCGGTCATGATGTTTTTCCGCCGGGAGAAAAAAAGCTGATAATATTATTGGCAAACAGTCGTTGATTTTGTAATATTAGCGGTGGTTAGACGGCTGCCGGGCGATTTCTGCCGCCAACCGGGGTTAACAATATGCGCCGGATAACGGAATTTATTCTTCTGCTTGCCGCGCTGAATGCTTTTCCGCTTTCAACGCCGGCCGCCCCCGAACCGCGCGGCCTGATAAATTCCTCCCGTGTGCCTTTTATCGCCAACGAAGGCCAGCTCGCCAGCCCCGAAGTTAAATACTATGCCAAGACATTCGGCGGCACGGTCTACGCCCTGGCCGACGGCAAAATTGTCTATGTCCTTCCCAAATACGAGTCCGGCAAAAAGGCCGGCGCGGCTGTCATCACCGAAATCTTGCGGGGCGCTTTCCAGGCCCGGCCCTCCGGCGCCGGCCAATCAAAGGCGCGCGTCAATTCTTTCACCGGCGGCCGGCCCGAAAACTGGAAGACAAACCTGCCGGTTTTTGACCGGTTGGATTTCGGCGAGGTCTACGACGGCATTAATCTGCTCCTCTCGGCCCGCGGCAATAACGTGGAAAAAATATTTGTCGTTTCCCCCGGCGCGGACCCGGATGAAATCATCCTGGGGTTTGAGGGAACTTCCGGCATGCAAATCGCGCCGGACGGCCGCCTGGAGCTTCTGACCGCCCTGGGAAAGGTTTGTTTCACCGCGCCCGTTGCCTGGCAGACGGATGCGCCGGCGGCCCCGGCCGGCGGCCTGGCGGAAGAAATTTTGAACGCCTCGGACCGCACCCGGCCTGATTTTACCCCCGTTGAAGTCGCCTACGCCCTGCGCGGGGACGGGGCGGTCGGATTCAGGCTGGGCAGTTATGACCGGAGCCGGCCGCTGGTGATTGATCCTTTCCTGGCCTCAACCTTCATCGGCGGCGGCGGGGCCGACGCCGTACAGGCCATCGTCGTTGACAGCCAGACTAATGTTTACGCGGCCGGCTGGACCGATTCCGTTGATTTCCCGGTCACCAACAACACCCCCTTCGCTTCCCTTACCAACGGCGACTGCGATGTTTTCATTTCCAAATTTGACGCCTCACTCGGCGTCCTTTCGGTCTCCACTTACCTCGGCGGCAGTTCCAACGACCAGGCCTTTGCCGTTGGCCTGGACGCAGACGAGCAGAAAATCTGGCTGGCCGGTTACACGGAATCCGAGGATTTCCCGTTCGCCGCCAACGGTTACCAGACCAATTACAACGGCGAAGGCGACGCCTTCGCGGCGGTTTTATCATCAAGCGACCTGGAACTGGAACAGGCGACTTACCTCGGCGGAACCAATCTTGACAGCGCCACGGCCATCGCCATGGATAACGGGTCCTGCCAACAATATATTGTCGGCTACACCGAATCGGAGGATTTTCCGGTAGCCGCCAACGGTTATCAGACTAACTATAACGGCGCGCGCGACGCTTTTGCCGTTGTTTTCAGCAATACGGTCGGCGCCGCTGGTTTCAAGGGCGGCACATTCCTGGGCGGGACGTCGGCCGATCAGGCCGCCGCGGTGGCGGCGTCTTCCGGCGACGGCGTTACTAATTTTATTTACGTGGCCGGCTCAACCGAGTCCGGCGATTTTCCCGTCACGAACGGTTACCAGAAGACACACGCCGGCGGCGCGGACGTCTTTGTCGCCCAACTGGACGCCTGGTTGACCAATCGTTCCGCCGCCACTTTCCTGGGCGGCACGGCGGACGATGAAGCCAGCGCGGTTGCCCTGGACGTCAGTAACCGGCTTTACGTGGCCGGATATACAAAATCGTCCGGCTTCCCGACTTCCGCCGGCGCCTATCAATCCGCCCTGGCCGGCGGCGCGGACGCGTTCGTGAGCTGTCTGACGAACAGCGTCTCCAATCTTTGCGCCTCAACCTATATCGGTGGATCGGGCGACGACGCGGCAAGGTGTCTTGTCCTGGACAGCAGTGCTTCCACGAGCCTGGTCTACCTGGCCGGTTACACCGAATCCGATAATTTCCCGGCCACGCGCTCCGCTTACAACCGTTCCCGCAACGGCGCGCAAGACGCCTTTATTCTGCGGATGAACGGCGCGCTGGCCAACCTGCAGGCCGCCACCTACATGGGCGGCGCCGCTAACGACCAGGCTTTGGCGCTGGCCCTCTCTCCGGAAACCAACCTGCTTTTCACGGCCGGCATCACCGCCTCGGAAGATTTCCCGGCCAGCGACGTCGCCTATGAAACCGCTTTTCGCGGCGGGGCTTCGGACGGCTTTGTCTCCAGATTTCCCGCTACTCTGGCCTACGGAACGCTGAAATGGAGAAAATATCTGGCTGGAGTCTGCAGTTCGCCGGCCCTGACCTGGGACGGAACAATTGCGGTTGGAGGCTCCAGTTCAACCGGGCTGGTAGGTTTTTCCAGCGCCGGCGTTGAACGGTGGCGCGTTACCACAACTTCAACGGTTGCGATAGAGGTCGCCCCCTTGGATGGATTAGGCGCGCCGGTTATTGGGACCAACAATGTAATTTATATCAACACCAGTTCAGGAAAAGCCTATGCCGTCCAACCGGGCGGGGCAACAACCTTGTTATTTGAACGTGCCGAAGTAGCTCCGTCATTCTGGACATCACCGGCGCTGGACAATCACGGAAGATGTTTTTTCAGTTATAACGAATATTTTTATGCCCTGGAACTATCCGGCAGCTTGCTTTGGACAAAAGACCTCGTTTATAGCTGTAATGCCCTTCCGTCGGTCGGATCAAATGACATGGTATATGCCGCGGCTTCCTTAGGACCTATTCTCAAAGAGTTTGTTGCGGAAGACGGTTCTATCAGTAAAGAATGGTCGGCAACAAGCGGCAGTATTTATTCTTCTCCCGCGCTGGATTCAAACGGCACGATTTACGCCGCCAGCGGCAACAAGCTGTACGCCTTCAATGCCGGCGGAACCGTCCAGACCTGGACCGCCGGGGGCCAGATTTATTCTTCCCCGGCCATCGGCACCAACGGCGTCATTTACGTGGGCGGCGGAAACAATCTTTACGCCTTTAACACCAATGGCGCCACGGTAAAAACATGGCATGTCGGAAAGCCCGTCAACTCATCGCCGGCCATCGCCGCCGACGGTTCCATCATTGTCGGCGCCGCAAACCCCATCCCTTCAGAAGCGGGACAGGTTTATTCCTTCAATCCCGATGGAACCACCAACTGGGTTTTTGACACGGTTACCGACATTCAGTTCCATGCGCCGATGATTGACAGCGAAGGCACGGTTTATATCAGCGACCGCGGCTACCTTTACGCCCTTTACGGCTCGGCGCCGCCGGCGGAAAGCGCCTGGCCGATGTTCCGGCGCGACGCCCTGCGCACCGGCAACCAGGGGCTGAACATTCAGAATTTCCTGCGGCCAACCGGTGTTGCCGCTTCAAAATACGGCACATTTTCCAATTACGTCCATGTTTCCTGGAACGGCGTCGCGAACGCCGTCAATTACGAGCTCTGGCGCGGCACAAACGATTCGCCCGCCCTGGCCGGAAGAATCTACCGCCTGACCGGTACCAATTACAACGACACGACGATTGAGGGCGGCCGGGTTTATTATTACTGGGTCAAGGCCAGAACCCCGGTGGCCATGAGCGCGCTCAGCGATCCCGATTCAGGCGGCATTCCGCCCTTCCCGCCCGAAAACGTCGCGGCCACCAAGGGCATTCCCACCAATTCCGTCGTCGTAACATGGCAGGCTTCTTCCAACGCCACGCTTTATTATGTCTACCGCAGTCTGACCAACGCCACCAACACCGCCGCGCAAATCGGCACAACTTCCGCGACAAATTACAACGATGAAACTCTTACGCCGGGCCTGACCAATTGGTACTGGGTCAAGGCCGGCAACGACGTGGCCGGCATCAGCGGCTTCGGCGAAAACGATTACGGCGGCATACCCTGCCGCGCGCCGACCGGGCTTTCCGCCGGACAGGGCGCTTATATCCGCCGGACAGATTTAAACTGGAACTCCTCCGCCGGGGCGAGTTCCTACCTCGTCTACCGCAGCGCTGAAAACAATTCCTCCACGGCGGTAATTCTTAATGAAACGAACGGCTTGTCCGCCAGAGATTACAGCGGCACCCCGCTCCGCCGGTATTATTACTGGGTCAGGACCACCAATGAATTCGGCTTAAGCGCTTTCAGTTCCCCGGCCGTCGGCTGGAGCCTGCTGGCCGCCCCCCAGAAGGTTTCGGCCAGCGCCGGCGCTTATCCCAATATGATCCGGGTCTCGTGGGTGATCGGCTCAACCGATGCCACGGACCACGTGATTTTCCGGAGTTTAAGCTCCGACCCCTCAACCGCGGAATGGCAATCCGATGTTGTCTACAACGATCCGGCCGCCACCAATTACGACGACACCGCCATCACCCGCGGCCCCGATTATTATTACTGGGTGGCGGCCAAAAACAATTACGGCAGCAGCACCTGGACCGCGGCCGGCTCGCCCGGCGGCACCATCCCCTCCACCCCGACCGACTTGAGCGCCAGCGACGGCGCTTACAGCAACATGGTGAAAATAACCTGGAACAATGCGGCGGGCGCAACTTCTTACCGGGTCTACCGGGATGAAAATTAC
>JAQUQV010000005.1 GCA_028715905.1 Kiritimatiellia bacterium | reverse complement strand
CGGCATAAAACATATCCGCGGCTTTTCCCTTCTGCCCGGGCAGCATGGGCCATAATCCGATATTTCCCGTTTGTTCCTCCGTGCCGTGAAATGCCAGAAAATGGCAATGCCAGGCCAATCGTTGCAGGGGGTAATTGTCTTTAAACATGGAGAGGGCTTCCAGAAACGCCGCTTTTATCTCATCGGTCATTTTCAGGGTTTGGCAGGCTTTCGCCGCAAAATCTGCGTTGAGAAAAAAGACTCCGTCCGGAACAAATGATTTTTCCGAGAGAGCCCAGTTTTGCCGCCAAGCCGCGCCCGCTTCATCATTCAATCCAAGCGCCGCAAGAACTTTGTTTAAATCATGATGCATCTTATTTCTCCAGGCCGCGCGACGTCATTTTTCCATGCGCGTCATTATTTTCCTGGCAAGTGTAGTGTTTTTTTTCCGCCTTTCCGGCAGGAATTGCCCTTCCTTGAACGGCGGATTTTATTTCGTCACGGGATGGACGCCGCCGCGCCTTTTCTGGTTGCACCTCCGCTACACAACCGTTTTTTTCGCATCCCGGTTCAATTGCCGAATGCGTTCGCCAAGCAGATCGTATTCTTCCCGCAAAGATTCAATGCGTTCCGCGAGGTAACGATCAATCCACACGGGCGCGATGAATCCGGCCAACGCCCTGCGGACATCCTCCGCGGCCGCTTCGGCGGCGGCCATTTGCCGTCCGATATTTTCCATATATCTGGCCATAAAAGAGGAGGGAAAGCGGCGCCGGTCCCCGGAGAGCGTTATGATTACATGGCGCAAAACCCGGATGCCCTGCCAGGCATTATTCCGGGCTTCGCTCAATGTCTTTAAGAAATTTCTGGCCCGGACAACCGCCCGACCGCCGGCCAGCCGGAGTAATTCCCGCCGGCAGGATTCAATGCCGCCGCGCGGGGGTTTCCCGTCGTGCAAAATCACGCCAACGTTAAATGCTGAATCCAGCGCGCCTTCAATCGGCTCATTTTGACAGGCCCCCGTCCAATAGCGGCTCCAGGCCGTGGCAATCACACCCGCAAAACCATAACGAACGGCGACTTCCGCCCATGCCATGGCATTGGCCTCGCGCCGCGCGATATTTGGCAAATCGGCGTCAACGCCATCGGCGCCCTTGTATGCCGTCCCCCCCCACAAGCTCATATTGTTCCTGACAAATCGCTCTATGATCTTACGGCTGAAATGATGTTTTGTCGTGTCGGGATGCTCGCCATACCCCCAGACAACCAGGTCGGATTTCCGCGCCAACCGCTTGAGAGCGCGGGAATCCCAATCGCGCATCATGTCGTGCCAAAGCAATGGCCTGATTTTAAGTTTATTAAGCTTGTCCAACAGCGGTTCAACATGCCGCAAATAGAGTTTTCCTTTGCCGTGCCGCGCAATATACCGCTTCGTATCCGGATGCGTCCCAAACGCCCAGACCTCATCTCCGCCCAGATGAAAACGTTTTACGTTCGGCATAAGTTTCAAGACGTCTTCCATCATATTTTCAACCAAATCGCGCGCGCCGGGCGCAAGCGGATTCAAAGCCGAATCTTCGCGGGGGGTCTCGCGCAAAGCGGCGTATTCCGGAAAATGCAGAGGTGTTTCCATATGCCCGAGACACTGCACCAGCGGAATGATTTCCATCCCCGCCTCCTCCGCCGCTTTAACAAATTTTTTAACAATGTCCGGAGAATACGCGGTTTCGCTTTGAAAGCGCGCGTCTATCGTCCAGGGAAAAGAATCCTCCCACTCCACCAGGATGGCGTTATATCGCGCGGCGGCAAAAATTCCGGGCAATTTTATCAGCCGGGCGGGAGTCGGCGGAACCCCCTTCAAGTCCAGGTGAACACATCTCCGTGCTATTAGCGGCCGCCGGGCCGCGAACAAATTGCCGGATGGCGCCGGCGCGCGATCTCTCCTCTTCATGCGATATTTCCTTTCCTATCGGCCTTATACATCAATCGCTCGGTGATGTCGCGGCGGTTCCGCAGGGCTTTAGGAACATCTCCCTGCAATTACCTGGCCCGGCTGCGCGTCCAGAACGCCTTGACACTGCTGCAAAATTCGCATCTGGCAACAACTGAAATAATGGCGCACTGCGGCTACCTGGATGCCGCATATTTTTCCCGCCTCATCCGTTCCGTGACCGGTTATTCTCCCAGACAATTACGCGCCCATGCTGACGATTAATCGGGCTGGGAACCGAATATGTTGCAATGACAGATCGGCGGGGGGAAGGATTTGGTCCTCAATCAAGACCGGGCCGCCGCGTCCCGATCATATGCCGTTAATGACCAAGGAGGGCGGAGCGCCGTTTATACTTTTGATGTCGTCCCTCGGCACACCGTTGACTTTGGGCAGAAGGGTGTAATCAATGTTGGTAACGATTAGATCATCCAGATAACAATTGGTAGTGCCTCCGTAAACGCAGAAACCGCTAAAAGCATTCAGATTGCTCGTAAAATTAACGTAAGGGGAAATGGCCACAAGGTCGGTGTCATTGGTCCATGCCTTAAGACTCCAGGTATGATTCCGATAACACAAGTTGACCTGGATTTTGGTGAAATAATTGTTGGTGATCGGGATGGCGGTGCCGTCGCCTTTTGATGTAACCACGCTCCAGTTTGTTCCATTGGCCACGACAAAATATCCGTTGCTGTTGACCAGAAACTGAGCCGCCGGATAAGCCACGTTGGGAGATGTCAGAGAGGGATAAACGCTTGAAGTCCAC
The DNA here is from genome assembly GCA_028715905.1 of Kiritimatiellia bacterium. Lineage (NCBI taxonomy): Bacteria > Pseudomonadati > Kiritimatiellota > Kiritimatiellia > Kiritimatiellia bacterium. The sequence goes on along the minus strand of JAQUQV010000005.1, from coordinate 59,135 downwards.
AACTGGGGCTGCACGAACATTTCCAGCCTGACAACCCGCTCGCTCGTGCTGACAAACCTGCTTTCCAGCGTGTCACCGATGGCCACCTCGGCCGCCTGGGACCCGCTGTTAACATGAACGTTTTGAACAACCGAAGTCTGCGGAGGCAAATTAGTGTCATAAACGCCGGGGCTGGAATACCATCCATTTGTGCCGTCAATTAAAAAGGTGCCATTAACATAGGGCGGGTCTTCAAAGTCGCATGACCACGGGAGGCTGTTGCTGGACGGAGCGGGATCGGCAAAAACCGTTGTTGCCAGCGGCAATAACAAAAACAGAAAACACGCCCGCGGCAACCCCGTTAAACCGAACGTTTGCGCCAATCTTGAGAAAAATATGTGCCTATTCATATCACTTGAACGTCCCAACAGAGTCTGCCGTTTACATTAAATTAAGCCGCCAAAAGGCGGCAACTGTTATTTTTCGCATGTAGGGGGCGTGCTTGTCGCGCCCCTTCAGAGGGCTTCGACGAGCGAAGCCCCTACAAAAAATAGACAACATTGAAATTCCTATACGTTTAATTAACAAAACTATACACAAAAAACAACTTTTTGCAACAAAAAAGAAAAATAAATAAAATAGCCCCCGCAAACGGCGGTAAAGACAGGCCGTCCGCCGAGACTATCCGGCCTTTCCCGCGCCGTTTTCCCGCATTGGCTACTTCTGCCAGAGACCCAGCGCGGGATTGGAAATGAAATAAAATTCGCCGGCCGCCGATTTATAATGGCCGTCGCGGAGTTTTTCCGGCTTGTATTTCTCCAAACATTCCCGCAAATCGGCGTAATGGAAACCGACGGATTCTATTTCCTGCCGGGAAAGGCCACCCGAGGCGTAAACAATCTTGAAACGTCCTTCGCTTGAACCGTGGATTAAATGGGCGGCGGCGCCCAGATTACGGCGCAAATCCTCGTTCTCATTCACCGCCTTCAAGACAGCCGGGGTGCCGCGGTAACCGTACTTGCGGATCAAGCGGTCGTTCACCGCCGCCTCGCCGAATTCCACCAAGCCCGGCGCGATAATCAGCAATTCCCCGCCGTCGGCAATGGCCATGCGCGTCCGGTAAATGGCCTTGTTGCCCAGCCAGGTGCTTTTAAATTCCGAGGGATCAAGATAGACAACGACTTTTTTGAACGGCTTGACCTTGAAAATATTAACCTGCCGGCTGAGCTGCGCCGCCGGCAGATAGCATCCGCGGCCTTCGGAGGCAAAAATTCCCCGGGTTGCCATGCCGCCATCCTCGTCATTCGCCCGCACCGTAAGAATATACCAAAGCGGAAGCCCCGCCAAAAAACGGTCCTCGGCTTCATTCAGGAATTTCCGCACCGGGTTGTCAATGTGCCCCATGAGTTTTTCCATATTGCAGACCGCGCCCAGGAAATGGCTTTTGTTAATCGTGTCCGGCCCGGCGCAACCGACCAGCAGATTTTTGTTGCCGCCGGCCATGCCCGCGACCTCGTGCGGCACTACCTGGCCGATGGAAATAATGGCGTCATATTTGCCGTCCGTAATCCGCCGCGCCAGCTCAATCCGGACGGGATAATCCGCTTTTCCGCCGCTCAGACCGGCAATGAATTCACCGGGGATTTCACCGAGCTGCCGGGTCCCCCCGCGCCAGTCGTGGACATGGAATTGCTTGTGGGGAATGCCCGGAAACATCCGGTCCATTTCAACCTTGGTCATCGGCCGATGCGTGCCGAGCGCGGGCAGGACGTCAATGGCCGCGCTTTCCGAAAGCAATTTGTAAAGGGAAACGGATATTTCCCCGGCGCCCGAGTGAAAACGGGAAAAATCGGGCGGGATCAGCAGGATTTTACCGGCTCCGGCGGGAAGAATCTCTGCAAAATTTTTAAGGAATTCCTCTATCTCCGCAGACGTGATTTTATCCCGGGCCCCGCCATGTTTGAGAACAGTTGTCATTATATTTGGCTCAATAAATGCAATTCTTAATAATTTCCGGATAAATGTCAAGAAATCCGTCCGTTTTGGCCGCATTAAAAAAAACTTGTTTGCCGCGCCGGCTTTGTATAATGTCCGGTTTATTCATCCAACTTATAAGGAGAACCGGCTTGCATGAAAAAAGTGTTAATTCCCACCAAACTGGAAGGCATCGCCCGGGAAATACTGGAAAAGCACGGCGGTTATCAGGTCGTTCAGGATGACAAAACCGGCATCGCGGAACTGGCCGGTAAGCATCCGGACTGCCATGCCCTCATCGTGCGCAGCGAGAAAATAACCCCGGCCCTGATAAATCAACTGCCGGCCCTGAAAGCGATCGTGCGCGCCGGGAGCGGTTACGACACGATTGACATCAAATATGCGCGCAAGAAAAAAATTGACGTGCTCAACACCCCCGGCGCCAACGCCAACGCCGTGGCCGAAGAAGTGATCGCGCTCATGCTGGCCGACGCGCGCCACATCATTCCCGCCGACATCAGCGCCCGCGCCGGCAAATGGGAAAAGAAAAAATTCATGGGCCGGGAGCTGACCGGCAAGACCATCGGCATCGTGGGCCTCGGCAACATCGGCCAACTGGTCGCCAAACGCCTGGCCGGCTTTGAAGTCAGACTGCTCGGTTTTGACCCCATGATCTCGCAGGAAAAGGCCGATGCCATCGGGGTGGAACTGGTTGACCTGCCTGGTCTGTTTTCCGCCGCGGACTATATCACCCTGCATATACCGGAAAACAAGGAAACAAAAGGAATGATCAACCGCAACCTCCTGGCCGGGATGAAGGAGGGCGCCACCCTGGTTAACTGCGCCCGCGCCGGCATCATTGACGAGGACGCCCTGCGCAAGATCAAAACCGAAAAGAAAGTGAGATTTCTGAACGACGTCTACAAAAAGGACGAGGAAGGCCCGAAAAGCGCGGCGGACATCGCCGACATCATGCTGCCGCACCTGGGGGCAAGCACGGTTGAAGCCAACACCAACGCCGCCCGCCGGGCCGCCGAAGAACTGATTGAGCTGGACGAGGAAGGCATCACGACTTTTGTCGTCAACCGCGAGGTGCCCGAGGGCCTGGACGAGGCTTACGGCAAACTGGCCTATACCCTCACCAAGCTCTGCCGCCGCCTGGTCGGGGCCGATACCAAGCTGAAAACCATTGAGACTTCCTTTTACGGTTCGTTGCAGCCTTTCGGCGACTGGCTCATGATCCCGATCGTTTCCGCGCTCGGCAACGCGATTGACGAGCGCCCGAACGATTATAAAGAAGCCCTGCAGCACCTGAAGGAAATGGGGATCGCGGTCAACAACCGCAAAACCGACCCCAGCAAGGGATTTGAAAATTCAATCACCATTGACCTTACCGCCAGCCTTGATTCCGGCCACCTGCGCCGGGTCAGCGTGCGCGGCACTGTAACCGAGGGCATCCTGATGATCGCCAGGATCAATGACTTTGACAAACTTTATTTTGAGCCGAAGGGGCCTACGGTTTTCTTCATCTACGAGGACCGCCCCGGCGTGCTCGGCCAGATCGGCTCCATGCTGGCCGCCGCCAACATCAACATTGAAGACGTGCGCAACCCGCACCACCAGAAGGCCAACCAATCGCTGGTCATCATGCGCGTCAACCAGCCGGTGCCGGAACAACTGATGGGCGAAATTGCCGGAAACATAAAAGCGCTGGCTTCGTATTATTATGATTTCGGCGGGTAAGGATGTGGAAAGGAGATCATAAAAAAAATGCATGAGATCAAAACGCCGCGCGAACTGGTAAACTTTATCCAAAAGGAAAAAATAGAGGCGGTTGACCTGCGCTTCATGGATTTTCCGGGACTCTGGCAGCATTTTTCGGTGCCGGCCAGGGAAATAAAAGAAGACACATTTGAAAAAGGCCTCGGTTTTGACGGCTCCAGCATCCGCGGCTGGCGGGCCATTAACGAATCGGACATGCTCGTAAAACCCGACCCGGAGACCGCCTTTATTGACCCCTTTTTCTCCGCCAAAACACTGGTCATGATCTGCAATATCTGCGACCCGGTAACCGGCGAGGATTATACCCGCGACCCGCGCAATATCGCCCGCAAAACAGAGCATTATCTCAAACGCACCGGCCTGGCCGACACCGCCTATTTCGGACCGGAAGCGGAGTTCTTCATTTTTGACGGCGCGCGTTTTGACCAGAATGAACACGAGGGCTATTACCATATAGATTCGCGCGAAGGACAATGGACAAGCGGACGCGACGAAAACCCCAACCTGGCCTACAAAATCCGCTACAAGGAAGGCTACTTCCCCGTGCCGCCCACCGACAGCCTTCAGAATATCAGGAGCGAGATCATGCTCACCCTGGAAAACATCGGCGTGCCGATTGAAGCCCAGCACCACGAAGTGGCCACCGGCGGCCAGTGCGAAATTGACATGCGTTTCGCCCCCCTTGTCAAAATGGCCGACAACACCCTCAAACACAAATACGTCATCAAGAACGTGGCCAGGAAACATAATAAAACCGCCACCTTCATGCCGAAACCGCTCTTCAGCGACAACGGCAGCGGAATGCACGTTCATCTGTCGCTGTGGAAAAACGACAAAAATCTATTTGCCGGAGAAGGTTATGCCGGCATGTCGGAAATGGCCATGTTCGCCATCGGCGGCATCCTGAAACACGCCCCGGCCCTGCTGGCCTTCACCAGCCCGACCACCAACAGTTACAAGCGGCTTGTCCCGGGTTTTGAGGCGCCGGTCAATCTGGCGTATTCGCGGCGCAACCGCAGCGCGGCCATCCGCCTCCCGATGTATTCGCCCTCCTCCAGAACAAAGCGGGTTGAGTTCCGCTGTCCGGACCCGAGCTGCAACCCCTATCTCGCCTTTTCCGCGATTCTGATGGCGGCCATTGACGGCATCATCAATAAAATTGACCCGGGCGAGCCGCTGGACAAGGATATTTACGACCTGCCGCCCGAAGAATTGTCAAAAGTGCCGCAGGCGCCCGGCTCGCTGCGGGAAGCCCTGATGGCGCTGGAAGAGGATAACTCTTTCCTTCTCCAAAACGACGTGTTCACCCGGGACGTGATTGAAACCTGGATCAACTACAAGATGGAAAAGGAAGTCAAGGCCATGGACCAGCGCCCGCATCCCTGGGAATTCGTGCTCTACTACGATATTTAATCCGGCCGGATTCCGTTTTGACGGGCCGGCAGAGATAATTCTGTTTTTCAAACGCCTTCCGCCGGCCTTGCGCCATGCCGTCCGGTGAAACGCCGGGCCGGACAAACAGCGTCCTGAACGCGCCCGCTTAACCCGCGGCATTTTTTGTTGCCTCCCGCCGGCTTTTTGGTATACGATGCTTGCACTTGCCATGAAACCGGAAGACATACTTGCATTAAAAAATGCGGCGGAACAGGAGCTCAAAAACGCAAAAAACGCGGAAGAGCTTGAAAAAACGCGCGTAAAATATCTGGGGCGCCGCGGGCTTTTGCCGGAAATAATGAAGGAGCTTAAGACCCTCCCGCCCGAATATCGCCCCGCCGCGGGCCGATATTCCAACGAATTCAAAAGCGCCTGCGAAGCGCTTTTCAGTTCCAGACAGAGCGAACTGGCGGCGGAAAAAGGCCCGGATCAGAAAGATGCCTTTGACCCCACCCTGCCCGGACAGTGGCGGAACGTCGGATCCATCCACCCCATCACCGCCATCATCATGGAGGCGGCGGACATTTTTTCATCGCTCGGGTTCACGATTGCCGACGGCCCCGATATTGAAACCGAGTATTATAACTTTGACGCGCTCAATATGCCCGCCGACCATCCTTCGCGCGACACGCAGGACACCTTCTGGCTGGCCGAGAAAATCCTGCTCCGCACCCAGACTTCCCCGGTCCAAATCCGCGTGATGGAGCGCCAGCCGCCGCCCGTGCGCATCATCGCCCCGGGGCGGTGTTACCGCCGCGACACGACCGACGCCACGCACAGCGCCAATTTCCACCAGATTGAAGGTCTTTACGTTGACCGGAACGTTTCCCTGGCGGATTTGAAAAGCGACCTGGCCTACTTCGCCAGGCGCATGATGGGACCGAACGTGAAGGTGAGATTCCGGCCGCATTTTTTCCCGTTCACCGAGCCGAGCGTTGAATATGATTTCTCATGCCATCTCTGCGGCGGCAAGGGGTGCCGCATCTGCAAACAGAGCGGCTGGATTGAAATTTCAGGAGCCGGCATGGTCAATCCCAAGGTTTTTCAAAAGGTCGGGTACGACCCGGAAACAACAACCGGTTACGCTTTCGGCATGGGCGTGGAACGGATCGCCATGATTAAATTCGGCATTCCCGATATACGCATGCTCTATGAAAATGATATCCGCTTCCTGAGCCAATTGGAACTATGAAAATCCCCCTGAGTTGGTTGAGAGATTATGTTGACTTTGAGGCCGACGCCGAAACTCTGGCCGCGCGCCTGACTTCCGCCGGTCTTGAGGTGGAAGGCATTGAAACCCGGGGCGGTGTGCCGGAAAATATCATCGTCGGCGAAATCACCGCCGTTGATCCCCATATCCACGCCAACCACCTGCGCGTCTGCCTGGTGAACAACGGCGCGGAAATTCTCCGCGTTGTTTCGGGCGCCGGCAACTGCAAGGCCGGCGACAAGGTTCCCCTGGCCGGGATCGGCGCGACCCTTTCCGACGGCACAACCGTCAAAAGCGTAAAAATCCGGGGCGAATTATCGCAGGGTGTATTATGCGCCGAGGACGAACTGGGGCTTTCCGACGACCATTCCGGCCTCATGATTCTGCCGCCGGAGGCGCAAATCGGCCAACCGCTGGCTGAAATTTCAGGTCCGCCCGACCAGGTGCTGACCGTGGAAGTCACCCCCAACCGCCCGGATTTGCTCGGGCTCATCGGCGTCGCACGCGAGGTGGCGGCCATCTTCGGAACGAAACTAAAATGGCCGGACGCCGCTTTGCGGGAGGAAAACCCACCGATTCAAAACAGCATCGCGGTTGCGGTGAAAGACAGCGCGGATTGCCCGCGTTATACCGCCCGCCTCCTGCTAAACGCCGCGGTTGGCCCAAGCCCCTTCTGGCTGCGCCGCCGGCTGGCGGCGGCCGGAATCAAAGCCATCAACAATATTGTGGACGTTACCAACTATGTCCTGCTGGAGTGCGGCCAACCCCTGCACGCCTTTGATTTCCAGACGCTCTCCGGCGGAAAAATCATCGTCCGCCGCGCCGGCGAAGGCGAAACCATCATTGCCCTGGACGGCCTTGAGTATAAGCTTGACCCGCAAATTCTGGTCATTGCCGATGAACACGGCCCGGTCGCAATTGCCGGCGTCATGGGCGGGAAAAAAAGCGGCATCAGGCCGGAAACCACCGCCGTCCTGCTGGAAAGCGCCTGCTTCCGGCCGCCGCTCATCCGGAATTCATCCAAACGGCTCGGGCTTGCGACTGAATCATCTTACCGGTTTGAACGGGGCGTGGACGCCAGCCTGGCTGATTTTGCCAGCCGGCGGGCCTGCGCGCTCATAGCGCAAATCGCCGGCGCAAAAACGGCAAAGGGCATGCTGGATTGTTTCCCCCGCCGGCCGGCCGAAAGAAAAATAATCTGCCGTTATAGCCGCGTTTCCGGACTGTTGGGCGCGCCGATACCCCCGGAACGCATTACCGCGATTTTCAACGCGCTGGACATCCCGGTTGTTGACGAACAGAAAACGCAGTGCGCCGTGGCGGTGAAAGCTTTCCGCCCGGACCTGGAATCCGAGGCGGACCTGATTGAGGAAATCGCCCGTATCCACGGACTGGACAAAATCCCATGCGCGGCCCCGCGCTGCCAGCTGGCCGCCGGCGCCGATGACCGGCCCATCCGGGCGCAATTCCGCTGCCGCCAGCTGCTCGCCGCGCTCGGCCTGCGGGAAATCGCCAATTACAGCTTTGTCTCCGAAAAACTGCTCAATATGTTTGATTCCTCGCCCGCCGCAAACCGGATAAACATTCCGCGGCCGGTCAACGCCGAACACACGCTCCTGCGCGATTCGTTGTTGCCCCAGATGGCCGAAACGCTCGGACGGAACAGATCGCGGCAGATTGAGGAGGCGGCCTTTTTTGAAATCGCCCGCGTTTTTATGAAAAAAGATGCCGGCCGTTTCCATGAAGAAACCAGAACCGCCGTGGGCATCATGGGCGCCGCGGGACGGCATGCCCTGCACAAACGCCCCGGCCTTACCGAGGCGGAAGTGTTCGCATGGCTCAAGGGAATTTTGCATAATTTTTGCGGCAAACTCCTGGGCAAAGCCAGTCCGGCTTATGCCGAAAATAACGGCGCCCCGCCGGGGCTGGCGCTGCATGAATTCAACAACAGGATCACGGACGGCTTTTACGCCGCCTGCCTCAAGCCGGACCGCGGCATGCTGATCAGCATGGACGGCGTCCCCTGCGGCGTCATGGGACTATTAAAGGACGAAATCCGCCGTGAATGGCGCATCCTGGAACCGGTCGGACTGATGGAATTTGCGCTCAATCCATTCCTGAAAAATGCCTTCCGGACCCCGGCCGTTCAAACCCTTCCGGTTTATCCATCCCTGAAAAGGGACATAGCCCTGCGGGCGCCTCTCTTTATGCGGCACGCCGACATCATAAAAACAATCAGAAAAAATGCCCCAAAAGAATTGACATCTATCGTTCTGTTTGATATATATACGGGTAAGGAAATAGGCGCCGGCTTTAAAAGCATGGCCTATAGCCTTACCTATCAGTCAGCGGAGCGGACATTGACGGATATGGAAGCCAACCGGCTTCACGATTCCGTCAAAAAACGGCTCAAAGATGAGTTAAAGGTGGAAATACGGGAAGGGTAATTCAGAGAGTATGAACGGAGCACTTGCATCTGGTTTCTTGAGAATATGGAATTATGGCGCGGGATTGCGCAGGCAACCTGCTTTATTAGATTGCGGAAATGCTGGATCGGCGCAAAATCCGCGGGCCAATCAACGGCATCTGCGGCCAAAACCAATGCGGGAAACATTCTCCCGTCACGAGAAATGTTTCCAGCTTTTGTGAAAGCCCTGCTGCCGTTTTCCAGGCTGTTCTTTCACAGATAAATAAAAAGACTCCGTTTGAAAAATGCCCTGCCTGATACGTGGTTTCGGACCTACCATCTGACCCATTAATTGAGTCAAGGGAGTTTGAATCAAATGGCGCCCAGCCGCCCCTCTCCGGGGAACTGGAAACCATTTGCTAAAACACCCACCTTGTTTGTTCGGAACAGAGAGTGGCTACGACACGGTTAGGCGGGGTATTTTTTATGGAATTGTTCGCTGATAATAAAAACGAAGCCGCTTCCAACCCGCCCCTGGCGGCGCGCATGCGGCCGCGCTCCCTGGAAGAAATCGCCGGCCAGGAACACTTGATCGCGCCCGGAAAGCTTTTGCACCGGGCGATTGAATCCGACCGGATCGGCAGCATCATCCTCTACGGCCCCCCCGGCTGCGGAAAAACCTCCCTGGCCGAGGTAATTGCCCTGAAAACCAGCCGGCGCTTTGAAAAAGCCAGCGGCGTGCTGGCCAACGTCGCCGCCCTGCGCGAAATACTGGAAACGGCCTTTCAGCGCCGCAAACGCGACGGCGCGGAAACCATTCTTTTCATTGACGAAATCCATCACTTCAACAAGTCCCAGCAGGATATCCTTCTGCCTTACGTGGAAGAAGGCAATATCATTCTGATCGGCGCGACCACTCACAATCCCTTTTTTTTCATCAACAGCCCGCTCACGTCCCGTTCACAGATTTTTGAGCTGGAAGCTCTCCCGGAAAGCGCGATCTCCCGGCTGTTACAGCGCGCGCTCACGGAGGAGCGCGGCTTGGGAAACATGCCCGTTGACCTGGATAACGACGCCCTGCACCATCTGGCAAAAGCGTGCGAGGGCGACGCCCGCCGGGCGCTGAACGCCCTGGAAATCGCGGTCTTGACCACTCCCGCCGGAAAAAACAAGCGCATCCATATCACCCGCCGGACCACGGAAGACTCCATCCAGAAAAAAGCGGTCGTTTACGACCGGGACGACGACGGTCATTACAACACCATTTCCGCCTTCATAAAAAGCGTGCGCGGTTCTGATCCCGACGCCGCCGTCTATTGGCTTGCCAAAATGCTCTATGCCGGCGAAGACCCCCGTTTCATCGCGCGCCGGCTCATCATACTCGCTTCCGAAGATATCGGCAACGCCGACCCGCGGGCTTTAAACATCGCCGTCTCCGCGAAAGAAGCCGTGGAATTCATCGGCATGCCGGAAGCGCGCATTATCCTGGCGCAGGCCGTAACCTATCTGGCATGCGCCCCGAAAAGCAACGCTTCCTACCTGGCGGTTGAAAAGGCCCTGGCCGACGTCAAGGAAGGCCGGACCCTCGCCGTGCCGAAGCCGCTGCGCGGCTCCGGTTACAAGGGCGCCAAACGGCTCGGCCACACCGGCTATAAATACGCCCACGATTATGACGGACATTTTGTTGACCAGGAGTATATGCCCTCCGCCGCCGTCTACTACGAGCCGACGCGGCAGGGATACGAGGACACCATCGCGCAACGGCTGGATTACTGGCGAAAAAAATCAGCGGATAAAAAAGACAACGGACATCAGGCCGCCGCCGGACAGCAGGCAAAAAAACCTGAAAACTGAAACCGGCGGCCGGCCCAAACGCATATGGACGAAAGACAGAGAATCAGAGCGGAGATCCGCGCCGCGCGGCAGGAGCTGGACGAAGTCTTCATTGAAACCGCCAGCGCGGCCGCGCAAAAACTGGCCCTGGCCCTCCCCGAATGGCGCCGGGCAAAAAACACCTGTTGTTACCTGGCCGCGCCGGCGGAAATCCAGACCGGCGCCATCATAAAAAAATGCCGGGCGGAAAATAAAACGCTTTTTGTGCCCGCTTTTTCCAAACCCCTGCGGCAATATGCCCCCGCCCTCCTGGAGGACAATGACAAGACCCGCCCGGGCCGTTTTAAAATCCACGAACCGCTGAAGCCGAAATGGATCGGGGATGCGCAAATAGACCTGGTTTTCGTGCCGGGACTGGCCTTTGACTGCCGGGGCGGACGCCTCGGGCACGGCGGCGGATATTACGACAATCTCCTCCTCCAGCCCCAGTTCCGCCCGGCCTGTAAAATCGGCCTGGCCTTTGATTTTCAAATATACGGCCGCCTGTCCCTGCGCCCCGGGGATGTGCGGATGGATATGGTCGTCACGGAATCTAAAATATATCGTTGTTGCGGCCGCGGCGGCCAAGCGGCCGGCGAGTGAAGAATAAAGACGGAAAATCATCGTCTTTTCCGGAAACACGCGCGCAAAAAAAGGAAGCCCGCCCCCGCCGGGGCCGGATTGAATGGCATGAATGCGGGCCAGGACCATTTACATGAGTAAACACAAAACTATAGAACAGAGGTAAACATGATGACAGAATGGTGGATGGGCGCATTAGTGGTGTTGCTGGCGGCAACCCTGGGTTATTACCTGCGTTTTATTATCGGCCGTTATACGGCCAAAGCGGCGGAACACGAGGCAAAACATTTACTGGAAAACGCCCGGCGCGATGCCGATTCCATTCGCCAGCAGGCCGACCTGCAGGCGAAGGCGGTTATGCTGAAAGTCCGGGATGAATTTGAAAGCGAAATAAAACTCCGCCGCCAGGAAATGGCCGCCGTTGAAGAACGGGTGGCGCAGCGCGAGCTCAATCTGGACCGGAAAGTGGCCATGATTGACAAGAAATACCAGAACATTGAGGAAAAACAGGCGGAAATAGAAAAAAAAGAAACGGAAATCGGCAAGCAACGCGAGGAATATGCCGCCCTGGTCAAAAACGAGCGCGAAAAACTTCAACGAATCGCGGGCATGACCCAGGAAGAAGCGCGCCATAAGTTGATCGCGCGCACCGAGGAGGAAATCCGCAGCGAAACCGGCATGCTGATCCGCCGTCTGCAGGAGGAGGCCAAGGAATCCGCCGAACGCGAGTCCAAAAAAATCATCGCCATGGCCATTCAACGCTACGGATCGGGACATGCCAGCGAGATTATGACCAGCACCGTCAACCTGCCGAGCGAGGATATGAAGGGCAGAATCATCGGCCGCGAAGGACGCAATATCCGCGCGCTGGAATCAACCACCGGAGTTGACCTGCTCGTGGATGACGCGCCGGAAACCGTCGTGATTTCCGCCTTTGATCCCCTCCGGCGCGAAATAGCCAGGCAGTCGCTTGAAAAACTGATCGCCGACGGCCGCATCCACCCGGCCCGCATTGAGGAAGTGGTCGCCAAGGTCAGGGAGGAAATGGACGAAACCATCCGTTCCGCGGGCGAAGAGGCGGTTTTCGCGGCGGGGCTGCAGGGCTTGAACCCCGAACTGGTCCGCGCCATCGGACGGCTTAAATTCCGCAGCAGTTATTCTCAAAACGTCCTGATCCATTCCATTGAAGTCGCCAACATCATGGGCATCATGGCCGGCGAACTCGGGCTGGATATTGCGCTCGCCAAAAGAATTGGACTGCTCCATGACATCGGCAAAGCGCTGGACAGCGAGGTTGAAGGCAATCATGCCGTCATCGGCGCCGACTTCCTCCGCCGCCATAACGAACAGCAGACCCTCTTAAACGCGGTGGCGGCGCACCACAACGACGTCGCTCCGGAAAGCATCTATGCCCACCTCTGCTCGGCCGCCGACGCAATATCCGCGGCCCGGCCAGGCGCGCGCTCCGAGACCACTCTGAACTACGTGAAACGGCTGGAACAGCTTGAGGCCGTCGCCGCCGGGTTTGACGGCGTTGAAAAAAGCTATGCCATCCAGGCCGGCCGCGAAGTGCGCGTGCTCGTCATTCCGGAAAAGATTGATGATGCCGCCGCCATGCATCTGGCGCGCGATATCAGCAAAAAAATTGAACAGGACCTCCAATATCCGGGACAAATAAAAGTAACCGTTATCCGCGAAAAACGATTCATTGAATACGCGCGGTGAAAGAAAGGCACAAAGGCTGAAAACATCTGATACATGAGTTAATTGCAAAAATCATCGCGCCAGCGGTGTGGCGCTCCTACAATCTTGATTTTCCTGAGAAATGTAGGAGGCTCGCCCCGACGAGCCGATTTTTCCTGGAGTTTTGCAACTGACTCACCTGGTTTTGCGCCTGAATGGAAATATGAACGCCGATAAACGCAAAATATACCGGGTGGCCGAACTGACGCGCCTCATTAAAATCATCCTTGAAAACGAAGTCGGCGAATTGTGGGTGGAAGGCGAGATTTCCAACCTGCGCCGGCCGGCCTCCGGCCACTGGTATTTCACGCTCAAGGACGAAAATTCGCAAGTCGCCGCCGTCATGTTCCGCGGCAGCCAGGCGGAGGCCAGGTGCGAATTGAAGGACGGCATACAGGCCCGGCTTTTCGGCCGGATCAGCGTTTATGAAAAAAGCGGGCAATACCAGATCATTGCCCGCCGCGCGGAACCGGCCGGGGACGGCGCGCTCCAGGCCGCGTTTGAAGCGCTGAAGAAAAAACTCGCCGGCGAGGGACTTTTTGACCAAAGCCGCAAAAAACCAATTCCGCTCCTGCCCCGGCATATCGGCGTCGTAACCTCCCCCTCCGGGGCGGCCATTCATGACATTCTGAACATCATCGCGCGCCGGTTTTCCAACCTGCATGTCGCGCTTTTCCCGGTCCGGGTGCAGGGCGAAGGGGCCGCCGCCGAAATCGCGGCGGCGATTGACTTTTTCAACGCGCAGGGCGAGATGGACGTCCTCATAGTCGGACGCGGCGGGGGAAGCCTGGAGGACCTCCGGGCATTCAACGAGGAAATGACGGCGCGGGCTGTGGCGCGTTCATCCATCCCGGTCATTTCGGCGGTCGGACACGAAACCGATTTCACCATTTGCGATTTTGCCGCCGATTTGCGGGCGCCCACCCCGTCGGCCGCGGCCGAACTGGTGATCGGACGCAAGGCGGATTTTGAGGCCGCCCTGGACAACCTTTCCCGCCGCCTTCAGCGAACCGCGCGCGAACACGCGCAGATTCTCAGGGCCAGGCTCTCCGCCGCCGGAAACAGTTACGTGTTCCGCGAACCAGGCAATATCGCCCGGCAAATGCATGAACGGCTGGCCCATATCGCCAGCCGGCTTGAGCACGCCCTGCGGAACACTTTGCGGGAAAAACTGCAGACCGTGGATGAATTCAATCTGCGCCTCGGCCATGCCGCCGTTGACCTGGCCCGGGCGCGCAAAGCCGGCTTGCAGCGCCTAGAAACCCTGATGAAAAGCATGAACCCGCTCGCCGTGCTTGAGCGGGGCTACAGCATAACCTGCCTGCCAAACGGACGCATCCTGAAATCGGCCGCGCAAACGCGCCCCGGCGAAAGGCTCACCACGCGTCTGGCCGGGGGAATCGTGGAATCCGACGTCGCCGCCTGCCGTTTGGATGGATCCAACCCGGATGATTGACATTGCGCGCAAACAATGAGAGGTAGAGAGGTAAAATAATGAGCAAAAAAACCGAAAAAGAATTGAGTTTTGACAAGTCCCTCGCGCAGTTGGAGGAAATCGTGCAGAACATGGAAAGCGGGTCGCTCTCCCTTGAAAAAATGATGGAGCAATACGAAAAAGGCATGCGCCTGATTTCATTCTGCTCCGCCAGGTTGAACGAGGTTGAGAAAAAGATTGAGATCATGGTCAAAAAAGGCGATAAAATAGAGGCCGAGCCGTTTACCGCGGAGGCAGGAAAGGAGTCGGGAACTGATAACTGATAGCGGAGCGGCAAGAATAGTATTTGACATGGCCCGGTTATTTTTTATCATTTGGGCATTACACGACATCTTATTTTTATGCCGGAAAAGCTACGAACTCCATTATACGAAGAACATCTCCGCCTGGCCGCGCGCATGGTGCCGTTTGCCGGCTGGGAAATGCCCCTGCTCTACCGCGGCATAATCCCCGAACATCTTCATACCCGCGAAAAAGTTTCCATCTTTGACATCTGCCATATGGGCGAATTTGAGGTCAGCGGCCCTTCCGCCGAAGCTGACCTTGAAAAACTCCTGACCCAGTCCGTCGCGGCAATCGCGGAGGGCGCCTGCGCTTACGGGTACCTTCTGGCCGAAGACGGCGGAACGCTGGATGATCTGATCTGCTACCGGTTCGGCGGCGGAAAATTCTGGCTGGTGGTCAATGCCGCCACCGCCGCGGCCGACGCGGTCTGGATAAAAAGCCGTCTTTCCCCGACGACCGTTTTCAGCGACTTGTCCGCCGCGACCGCCAAACTGGACATCCAGGGGCCGGGAGCGCGGGAGGCCGTGGAAAGCGCTCTGGGGCGCAAACTGCCGGACCTTGAATATTTTCATTTCTGCGCGATTGAAATCGCCGGCGCCGCCGGACTGCTCAGCCGCACGGGTTACACGGGCGAGTTCGGCTACGAACTGTATTTCCCCGCAGACCGGGCGGCGGCTTTTTGGAAAAAGCTGATTGCGCCCGGCGTTATCCTGCCGGCCGGACTCGGCGCGCGCGACACCCTGCGCGTTGAGATGGGCTTTTCGCTCTACGGCCATGAACTGAGCCGTAAAACCACTCCGGCCGGCGCCGCGCGCGGCAGGTTCATTGACCTGAACAAGAACTTCACCGGCAAAGAAGCCGTCCTGCGCGATCTTGAAAACCCAGCCGCCGGGAAACTTGTGGGCCTGCGGCTGGAGGGCAGAATGGCGGCGCGGGCGGACGACCTTATCCTGGAAGACGGCCGCGAGGCGGGCAAAGTCACCAGCGGGTTGTTTTCCCCAAGCCTTAACGTGGCCGTCGCGCTCGGTTATGTCCGGCGGCCGGCCGCCGTCATCGGCCGGAAACTGGACATAATCGCGCGCGGCCGGAAACTGCAGGCGGAAATCGTCAAGCTTCCTTTTTACAAAGAGGGCACGGCGCGGCGGTAGAGATAATTTTAGATTTTGGAATTTGGATTTGGGATTTAAAATCGGAAATCGCAAATCAAAAATAGTGAGATACGAATATGAGCGGAATGACCTATCATGCCGGCAGTCCGGATGACGATCGGGCCATGCTGGCCGAGTTAAAACTGAAATCCTTTGACGGCCTGTTTGCCGGAATCCCATCCGGCCTCCAGACCGATAATTTTAATCTGTCGCCAGGCCTCCCCGAGATGGAAATGACCCGGCGCCTGGCTTCTCTGGCCGGGATGAACTCAACCCACCTTGTAAATTTTTGCGGGGGAGGATTTTATGACCACTTTATCCCGGCCGCCGTGGACGCGCTCGCCGGCCGCGCCGAGTTTTACACCGCCTATACGCCCTACCAGCCGGAGGTTTCCCAGGGAACCCTGCAGGCCATTTATGAATACCAGACCTGTATGACCCGCCTGACGGAAATGGAAGTTTCCAACGCCTCCCTCTACGACGGCGGCACGGCGCTTTTTGAAGCCATCATGATGGCCTTCCGCATCACCCGCCGCAGACGGGTGCTCATTGACGGCGGCGTCAACCCGATTTACCGCGCCATGCTCAAATGCTATTCCGCCAACCTTGACTTTGAATTCATTGAAACGCCGGCGCGCGGCGGCCGGGCGGACCGGCCGGCCATCAAAAAACTGCTGACCGCGGAAACGGCCGCCCTCATCCTGCAAAACCCCAATTTTTTCGGAGGCCTGGACGATTATTCCGACCTTATCGCGGAGGCGCACGCCGCCGGAGCGCTCGGCATCGTGTCGGTTTATCCCGTGGCGCTCGGAATTATCAAGACGCCGGGCGCGATGGGCGCGGATATCGTAACGGGTGAAGCCCAATGCCTCGGCCTGCCGCTTTCCTTCGGCGGCCCTTACCTCGGCTTCATGACAACCCTTAAAAAACACGTTCACAAAATGCCGGGACGCCTGGTCGGGGCCGCCCGGGATGCACAAGGCCGGCGCGGATTCGCGCTTACGCTGCAGGCGCGCGAACAGCACATCCGGCGTGAAAAAGCCACTTCCAATATCTGCAGCAACGAAGCGCTTTGCGCTCTGCGGGCGCTGATTTATCTTACGCTCCTCGGCAAGGGCGGCCTGGCGGAACTGGCCGAATCGTGCGCGGCGAACGCCGCCTATGCCTGGCAAAAACTCACCGCCATCCCCGGCGTAAAACCGGCTTTTGACCGCCATTATTTCTTCAACGAATTTACGCTCTCGCTCCCCGGCAACGCCGCCGACGCCGTCAGCGCCCTGATTGACCGCGGGTTCGCCGCCGGCTTCCCGCTCGCGCGGTATTATCCGGACATGGAAAATGAATTGCTGATGGCTTTTACCGAAAAACGGACAAAAGAGGAAATTGACACGTTTGCCGCCGCGCTGGAGGCGGCGTTATGAAACTTATATTTGAAAAAAGCGTCAAAGGGCGGCGCGCCGTCCGGTTTCCGCGGCCGGCGGGCGGCGAAAAACTGATCAACGCAAAATTACTGCGCGCCCGCCCGGCGGAATTGCCGGAATTGCCGGAAAGCGAAGTGGTGCGGCACTTCACCAACCTTTCGCGGATGAATTTTTCGGTTGACACTAATTTTTACCCGCTGGGCTCCTGCACCATGAAGCATAACCCGAAAGCCTGCGAACTGGCGGCCGCCCTGCCGGGTTTTGCCCATATTCATCCGCTCTGGCCGCAATTGCGGCACGGCGGCCTGCTTACCCAGGGCGCCCTGCGCCTGCTCTATGAAACCGAACGGCTCCTTTCCGAAATCACCGGCATGGCGGAGTTCACCCTGCAACCCCTGGCCGGCGCGCATGGCGAACTGACCGGCAGCATGCTGATCGCCGCCTACCACCGCGACCGCGGCAACAAAAAAACGCGAATCATCATTCCGGATTCGGCCCACGGCACCAACCCGGCCAGCGCCGCCCTCGCGGGCTTTTCGGTGGTTACGATCCCCTCCAACCGCCGCGGAACCGTTGACCCGGGCGAACTCAGAAAGGCGGTCAATGACCAGACCGCCGGCATGATGCTGACCAATCCGAATACGCTCGGCCTCTTTGAACCCGACGTGCGCGAAATCGCCGCCATTATCCACAGCGTGGACGGCCTCATGTACTACGACGGTGCCAATTTCAACGCGGTCATCGGCCGCTGCAAGCCCGCCGAAATGGGATTTGACATCTGCCATCTGAATCTGCACAAAACTTTTTCCACGCCGCACGGCGGCGGCGGCCCCGGCGCCGGCCCGGTGGGCGTGGTTGAAAAACTGCGCCAATACCTGCCGATTTCGCGCGTTGTCAAAAACCGGGACGGAATGTTCAGCCTTGACTATGACTACCCGAAAAGCATCGGATACGTGGCGCCTTTTTACGGCAACTTCGGCGTGCTGGTCCGCGCTTACGCCTATTGCCTGATGCTGGGGCGCGAAGGACTGCGCGCGGCAAGCAATCACGCCGTGCTCAACGCCAATTATGTGCTCGCCAAACTGCGCGATTGCTTCCCGCCGGATTATGACGGCCCCTGCCTGCACGAGTGCGTGCTCAGCGCCCGGCGCTTCGCCGAAAACGGAATCCGCGCCCTGGATATCGCCAAGGGCCTCATTGACCTCGGCATCCATCCGCCCACCGTTTATTTTCCGCTCATCGTCCCCGAGGCGATGATGATTGAGCCCACCGAGACCGAAACGCGCGAAACACTGGATGAATTCATCGCCGCCATGCGCGCCCTGGCCGAGACCGCCCGCAAAAAACCGGCCGAACTCAAAACCGCTCCCGGCAACGCCCCGATCGGACGGTTGGACGAGGTCGCCGCCGCGCGCAATATGGACTTGGTTTTTCAGGGTTGAACGGCATTGAAAATATGGCAGACCAAACCATCCGATGAAAATTTTGCGCGCCGCCTGGCGGACGACCTGCATCTCCCCGCGCTCCTGGCGCGCGTCCTGGGCGGTTACGGTTTCAGCAACGTCGGGGAAGTCGCCCGTTTTCTGGCGCCCCAACTGAGAGAAGTTTCCGATCCCTTCCTTATCCCCGGCATGGAAGCCGCCTCCGCCAGAATCTGGCGGGCCGTTGAAAACAAGGAAAGCATCCTGGTCTACGGCGATTACGACGTGGACGGCATCGCCGGCGCGGCGCTGCTCGCGCAGGTCCTGCGCCGGCTGGGAGCCGGGGCCCTTACCGTCTGTTTGCCGGACCGGCTTGAAGAAGGCTACGGTTTAAGCCCGGCGGCCCTGCAAAGGGGGTTCAAACGGGGCAAACCGGACCTGATCATCACCGTTGACTGCGGCATAACGGCGGCGGAACCGGCCGAATTCATCAGGGCCGCCGGCATTGAGCTTGTCATTACCGACCATCACGAGCCCGGGAATGTTATGCCCGCGGCCGCGGCAATCGTCAATCCCAAACTGGGCGGACCGGAACATTTAAAAATGCTGGCCGGAGTCGGGGTGGTTTTCAAGCTCTGCCATGCCATGCTGAAACACGGAAAAAAGAACAAACTCCCGGCGGCGGAAATTGACCTGAGAGAGCACCTGGACCTGGTGGCGCTCGGCACGGTGGCCGATATCGTGCCCCTGCTCAACGAAAACCGCATCTTTGTCCGCCGCGGCCTTGAGCAACTGAACGCATCCAATGCGCCCGGCTGGCGCGCGCTGAAAGAAGTCGCCGCGCTGAAAAACCGTCTGGATGCTTATCACCTCGCCTTCTGCATCGCGCCGCGCTTGAATGCCGCCGGAAGGCTGGACACGGCCGAAACGGCCCTGGAGCTTTTCCTGACCGGGGACGAAAACCGCGCCCGCGCAATCGCCAGAAGCCTTGACGAGGCCAACCGCGCGCGGCAAAAGATTGAGGCGGAAATCCTGGAGGCCGCCACCGCGGAAATTGACGGTTATTTCAAGCCGGATGTCCATTACGGACTTGCCGTCGGACGGCGCGGATGGCACGTCGGCGTCATCGGCATCGTGGCCTCGCGGCTGTCCAAACGTTATCACCGGCCGGTGGTTGCGATCGGATTTGACGAACACGGCTCCGGACGCGGCTCCGGAAGAAGCATCGCGGCCTACAATATTCTGGACGGACTAAACGCCTGCCGGGGATTGCTGAAGGCCTGCGGCGGACACGCCATGGCGGCCGGATTGGAAATAGAGGAAAAAAATTATCAGAAGTTCCGCGAAGATTTCAACCGGGCGGCCGAAAAAACACTGAAACACAAGGATTTGAGGCCAATCCAGACGATCAACGCCTGGATTAAACTCAATGACATTTCCAATGAAAATTTCAAAGCGCTGGAACTGCTGGCGCCTTTCGGCCAGGATAATCCCAGGCCGGTTTTCGCCGCGCGCGGCGTGAAAATCGCCGGCAAGCCGCGCATTGTGGGCCGGAAACATTTGCGTTTCAATATTTCCGACGGCCGGTCAACAGCGGGCGCCATTGCCTTTAACCGCGCGGAAGGCGCGGCCGAAACGGCGGCGCGGAATATCACGGAAAGCTTGCTAGATGTTGCCTTTCAGATCAGGAAAAACTCCTTTAACGGATCCGAAAACCTGGAATTGAACGTGCTGGACTGGCGCCGGACGCCGCCGGACGGCGATCCCGGCCTCATTTGATCCTGATATTCCTGAACTGCGGCAAATAGGGCCGGTTGCGTATCAGCATGGCCTGCGTCATTTCCCTGATTTCCTCCAGGGAAAGCACGGCGGCCGAAAGCGGGTCATAGGCAACGGCATGAAACACAAGGCGGGGGTCTCCGGTGATGGCCGCTTCCACGGCCATTTCCTCCACCGCGATGCTGGCGTTGTTGAGGGCCGCGCATTGCGGCGGCAGCGGACCGACATAAGCCGGATTAAACCCGCGCCGGTTGGCAAAAACCGGCACTTCCACACAAACGTTTTGGGGAAGATTCGGAATAATTCCGGTATTCGGAACATTGCCGTTAAACTCAAAGGTTTCCCCGCCCATATAAGCGTTGATGATGCTGGCGGCGTATTCCAATCCCCTCTTCAGATCCAACGGCTTGGAATTGTTCAGCCATTTTTTTATTATTTCCTGTTTCCAGTTTTTCCCCTGCCGGCGGTAATGACGCAGAATGAAGGCGTAATGACCAGGATTCCAGGCCGTTCCGCGGGTGCAGTATTTTTTAATCAGGTCGGGCCGCTTGCGGAACCACCAGTTGTATTCCGAGTTGTGCCCGCTTGACTCGGTAACATAATAACCGAGCTGTAAAAACATTTCATTGCGCACCTGTTCCGCGTTGCGGATTTTTTTATCCTTCATTGCCCGGCGCAAGAGGGGATAGGCGTCCCGGCGGTTCCGTTCAAATTTAAGGAACCAGGATTGATGATTGATCCCCGCGCAGAGATAGGTGATTTCGTCCATGGGCGCCTTGATCCAGCCCGCAAGGTCGCGGGCCGTGCCCTGCACGCTGTGGCACAGACCGGTAACCTTTATTTTGGTCTCCCTCTGCAAAGCGCGGCAGAGCATGGCCATGGGATTGGTGTAATTCAGCAGGATCGCGTCGGGACAAAGCTCTTCCATGTCGCGGCCGATACCGAGCATGACCGGAATCGTGCGCAGGGCGCGGAAAACACCCGCCACGCTGCGCGTATCGCCGACATTCATATCAACGCCGAATTTTTTCGGAATAAGAATGTCATGCTGCCAGACGTCCACGCCCCCGGCCAGAATCGTGCAGATAACCGCGTCCGCCCCCTCCAGCGCCGCGCGCCGGTTCGTGGTCGTAACAACTTTGGCCGGGTATTTGCCTTCCATGACAATTCTTTCCACGGCCTTTTTTATGAAGGCAAGCCGTTCCCGGTCAATATCCATTAAAACCAGGGTTGAACCGCGCAGGAGGGGAAAGGTCAGGATATCCTTCACCAGATTGCGCGTGAACCCGAAACTGCCCGCTCCGATAAACGTTATTTTGGCCATTTTTTTACCCTTTCATTGAATTTTCTTTGAGCAAGTTCGGCGGAAATTCTTCCATAATTACCCGATTAGCACAGGGTGTTTTTTAATCGTTGACCCAATATAACACTTTTTTTATTGGCAACAATGTCCAATTATTGATATTAATTACCAAATTGTGACAAACAAAAAGCAACCCCCCTTCACTGGCGGCGCTCAGCCCTGCGACGGCTGTCTGATAGACCGCAAAAAACCCGCTTCATCCAAATTATGGATGACGCAATTCCAGACGGCGCAGCCCATGGCGGCTTTCCCGCAGCTGCTCTACATCTGCGCGGAACGCATTGCCGATCCAAGCTACCGGTATGAAGGCCGCTTCCGGAAATCGGAAGGGCATTGTCTCTTCAAATTCACGCTGGCGGGTGAGGGGCGGTTCCGTTCCGGCAAAAAAACATATCGCCTGCCGGCCGGGCGCGGATTCCTTTGCGAAGTCAACGACCCGGCCACGGCCTATTATTATCCTGAAGACGGGCGGGAGCCGTGGGAGTTTGTGTATCTCTGTTTTGCCGGGCCGGCCGGGATTTCCATGACCCGCGAATTCGCGCGCAAATACGGACATGTTTTTCAACTGCCGCCGGAAACCGGTTATATTCCGGAAATCATGGCCTGGCAAAGATACGACCGGCGGGCCGTGCGGATTATGCCGGCCGAGGGCGCCAGAATTGTTGCCGGTCTTTTCGCGGTTCTCGCGCAGGGCCGTGCCGGCGCGGACAAGAAAGATGAGGCCGGTTTTGTCCTAGCGCGGGAGGCGCAGCGTTTGATTCAAAAAAATCTCCAGCAATTCTGCAACGTGAAACTGCTGTCAGCCCGGCTGGGAGTATCGCGCGAACATTTAAGCCGGGTGTTCAGGAAAGAAACCGGGCAGGCGCCTTACCGGTATATCCAACGGCAGAAAATGCTCGCCGCCTGCCGCCTGCTCAAGGAAACGCGGCTGACGCAGAAAGAAATTGCCTTCAAAATGGGCTACAACGTGCCGGCGCATTTCACGCGCGCCTTCAGGCGGGTGATGCATTTGCCCCCGCGCAGGTTCAGGGCCGTGGGCATGATTCCGGTCCAATAGAAACCAATATCCGACAAGGAATAACCGATGTGTGTTTCTGCCGTGATCGCAGGGATGGATACGGCCATTATGCAAGCAATTTGTTAATCGCCGCCGCGGCGCGCCGGCCTTCGCCCATGGCCAGGATCACGGTCGCCGAGCCCAGGACAATATCGCCGCCGGCATACACGCCCTCCAGCGACGTTTTCCCGTTTTCATCCACGATGATATTGCCCCGCTTGGTGGTGGAAAGCCCTTCCGTGGTCTGTTTAATGAGCGGATTTGATTCATTGCCGATGGCGCAGATGACCGTGTCAACATCCATGATGAACTCGCTGCCTTTTATTTCAACCGGCCGGCGGCGGCCGGATTCATCCGGCTCGCCAAGCTGATATTTAAGGCATTCCATCGCCTTTACCCGGCCGTCTTCATCTCCGATAATGCGCTTGGCGTTCTGCAGAATATGAAATATCACGCCCTCCTCCTTGGCGTGCGCCACCTCCTCCACCCGGGCCGGCATTTCAACTTCGGTGCGGCGGTAGACGAGATGCACTTCCTCCGCGCCGAGGCGCACGGCCATTCTGGCCGAATCCATGGCGACGTTCCCTCCGCCCAGGACCGCCACCTTGCGCGAGCGATAAATCGGCGTCTGCGCGTGTTCGCGGTCGTAGGCCTTCATCAGATTGGCGCGGGTCAGATATTCGTTGGCCGAAAAAACGCCCACCAGGTTTTCGCCGTCAATATTCATGAATTTCGGCAGGCCGGCGCCCGTGCCGATAAAGACCGCCTCAAAACCGTCCTTTTTCATGAGGTCAAGCAGGTGGCGCGTCCGGCCGACGACGAAATTGGTTTTGATTTCCACCCCCATGGCTTTCAAGGTATCAATTTCAAGCTGGACGATCTGTTTCGGCAGACGGAACTCGGGGATGCCGTAAACGAGCACGCCGCCGGTCTTGTGGAAAGCTTCAAACATGGTGACGGCATGGCCCGCGCGGCGGACATCGGCGGCGACCGTGATGCCGGCCGGGCCGCTCCCGATCACGGCCGCTTTCCGTCCGGTGGCGGGTTTCACCCGCGGCGGCGCGGTTTTACCCTGTTCGCGTTCCCAGTCGGCCGCAAACCTTTCCAGCCGGCCGATGGCCACGGCCTTGTTGACGTCCTTCAGGGATTTGCCGACGGTGCACGGCAATTGACATTGCGTTTCCTGGGGGCAAACCCGGCCGCAGACGGCGGGGAGCAGGCTGTTCTGCTTTATGATGCTAATCGCCTGCCGAAAATCTTCCCGGGCAATGGCGTTGATAAAGCCGGGAATATTTATGCCCACCGGGCAACCCGCAACGCAAGGCGCGTTCTTACACTGCAGACAGCGCATGGCCTCAAGCTTTGCCTGCTCGGGCGAATAGCCGAGCGCCACCTCGCGCACATTAGCCCGGCGCTCAACGGGGGGCTGGCTGGGCATTTCCTGCGCCGGAATCTGCAGGCGGTCTTTTGCCTTGAGCGGCTGGGGAAGCCCCGCAATTTCCTCAAGTTTTTTTCGCGCCTCTTCGGCCAGTTCTTCTTTGGTGGCATGTAAATTCAAACGTTATACTCCATCTATGTCGGTTTATTCTGAATTCTGACTTTGTGCCTATGTGCCTTTCTCCCTTTGTGCCTGCTTTGCAATTTCCCCCTCCAGCCGGCACTGCTCGCGGGCATGGTCTTCCTGGCCCTTATAAGCTTTCAGCCTTTTCATCATGTTATCAAAATCAACCTGATGCCCGTCAAATTCAGGGCCGTCCACGCAGACAAATTTTGTTTTACCGCCGACCGTTACACGGCATCCGCCGCACATCCCGGTGCCATCCACCATGATCGTGTTCAGCGAAACAACCGTCGGCACGGCGAAAGGCCGGGTGGTTTCCGCGCAGAATTTCATCATGATCGGCGGGCCGATAGCCACGGCCAGATCCGGCTTTTTTTCCGCAGCACAGATTTCCTTGAGCGGCTCGGTTACCAGCGCCTTGCGGCCATAGGAACCGTCGTCGGTGCAAACGATCAATTCATCGGAGAGGGCGCGCATTTCATCTTCCAGAATAAGCAGGGATTTATTGCGGGCGCCCAGGATGACGACCAGCCGGTTGCCGGCGCGCTTCATGCCCTGCACGATCGGGTAAAGCGGCGCCGCGCCGATGCCGCCGCCGACGCAGACCACGGTCCCGAATTTTTCAATATGGGTCGGCCGGCCGAGCGGTCCGGCCATGTTTTCAATGGATGCGCCTTCCTTGAGCGCGGCCAGACGGCGGGTTGTGCCGCCCACCACCTGGAAAATTATGGAAATGGAGCCTTCCCGCGGGTCGGCGTCGGCGATGGTCAGCGGAATGCGCTCGCCGTAGTCGGTGTCAAGCTGAAGGATGATAAACTGCCCCGGCCGCCGCTCGGAGGCAATGAGCGGCGCTTCTATGCGCATCATGAAGACATCGGCCGACAGCTGTTTTTTTGAAATAATTCTGTGCAACTTGCGCTCCCCGTGATAAAAACAGATAAGATCAAATTAAAATAACGGAAGGACGTCAAGAAAAATGATGCGGATATATGGCTTTACGTCAAACATTCTTTTTGCAATAATTTCCGCAAGTCGCCGAAAAAAACGCCCGTGAACGCGGAATAAGACCATGAAAAAAACTTTTGTGCTGGATACCAACGTCCTCCTGCATAATTCCAACTGCATTGAATCGTTCGCCGATAACACCGTCGTCATCCCCATGGCGGTCATTGAGGAGCTTGACAAGTTCAAATCCAACAATGACGAGTTGGGAAGAAACGCGCGGCAGGTAATCAGGCGCCTGGACCGCCTGCGCAAACGCGGACGGCTGGGCGAAGGCGTGCCCATGGAAAACGGCGGTGTCCTGAAAATAATGGTTGAAAAACAACTCGCCGCCGGAACGGTACTGGAAGAGGACATCCCCGACAACAAAATCATCCGCGTGGCCTATCACTTGCAGAAAAGCGGGGAAAAAGTAATTTTTGTTTCCAAGGACATCAACGCCCGCCTCAAATCGGATGCGCTCGGCATCCAGACCATGGATTTTGAAAAGCAGAAGGTCAATTTTGACGAGCTTTACGCCGGCTACCGGACCGTGCGCCTTTCCCCGCAGAGAATCGCCGAATTTGAGCAAACCGGCATCCTGAAAATAAAAATTCCGACCATTTTCCCGAACGAATTCGTGATGCTTTCCGCTGAAAACAACCAGCAGGCCGAGCCGGATAAAAAAACACCCGTAATGGCCCGGGCATCCGACCAGGATACGCTGGTAAAACTTTCGCCGCAGTCGGAAGGCGCCTGGAATATCAAGCCGCGCAGCATTGAACAGCAAATGTCGCTGGAGCTTCTCATGGATGACAAGGTTCAACTGGTAACATTGGTGGGCACGGCCGGCACCGGCAAAACCCTGCTGGCCCTGGCCGCCGGCCTGGAACAGACCATCAAGCAGAAAAAATACGACAAAATGCTGGTGTCGCGCCCGATCATGCCGCTCGGCAAGGATATCGGCTATCTGCCGGGCGACAAGGAGAGCAAGCTTATGAACTGGATGCAGCCGATTTTTGACAACCTCGCCTACCTGATGCGCGACGGCTCCAACCCGCGGCAGTCGGTTCGCGAAAGAATTGAAAAACTCCAGCGCGACCACGTGGTTGAACTGGAAGCCCTGACTTACATCCGCGGGCGGTCCATTCCCAAACAATATGTCATCATTGACGAGGCCCAGAACCTCACCCCGCATGAAATCAAGACCATTATCAGCCGCTCGGGCGAGGACACGAAAATGGTCCTGACCGGCGACCCTTCGCAGATTGACAACCCTTACCTGGATTCAAACAGCAACGGGCTCTCCTACGCCGTGGAACGGCTGAAGCCCCTGTCCCTGCACGGCCACGTTACGCTCACCAAGAGCGAACGCAGTTCGCTCGCCGCCGCCGCCGCCGAATTGCTGTGATTTAAAACGTTCGCTTACCCAACCGGTTTTGGCATCATCCGACCGCCGATCCGTTGTTGCATCGTTTTGCAGTGATATTCTGTCGCGAAGGCGCGTCGTATAGCTTCAGATTTCTTGATCCGGGCAGAAAATAAGATCGCACATTTTGGCGATTTAGACCAGTTCATAAATCATCCGCGCATTTGTTTCCGGGTGGCGGAAATTGCTTTGAGTTAATTCCGCCAGGAGCGCGGCTATCGCCCTGTCGTGAGCGGGGCAAGCCATGCGATGAATTTTAATGGCGAGCGTGTCGTCCTTGTTGTTCGGAATGATGTCGGCAGATGACACGAAGAGTTCCCGGATCAGAGCCCGCGCTTCATTTTTCCCAACGGCGCCAGTTGTCTGGGGCGCTCATTCTCCGGTAGCGATTTGATTTTCACCTTGCGAGCAATGTTCCGGCGCTCTGCGCGCAATGCATTTGTATCGGCTTGCAACGCCTGAATATCCTGGACGCGTTCGGCCTTCAACTGAAGCAAGGGAGGTTTCCTTGGACGCCAATTTCATCTTGGTGAAACCTCCTCCGGGAACAGGCACGGTTGTTTCGCTGAATCCGCTGGCGGCGACCAACCAGCCGCCGGCGCTCTGTTGAACGAGAACCGGAACGCGATAAGATTTCCGCGCTCAGTCCACTTTCAACATGACCCTCTTTAAAACCTTCCGGCAATAGCCGCAACGGCGGCATTGTTTGCGGGGTCCCGGATCGGTTATTGACAACGGGCACAGGTTGTATTATAAAGGGTTAAAACAAGCCGGTGGACGCAATTACTGGGCAACGCAGGAGCAAAAAAATGAGCAACAAAAACGAGTCGGTCAGACTGCCGCGGGATCCTTTCGCCTATATCGCCTTTTGGCAGTTAATGACTTTTCTGATCCTTATCCTTTTGGTATGGATCAATGAATTGCGGGACGGCGTTGCCATTTTTTTCAGCGAGCCGCCGCAAGGCTTCAGTATTTTCAGGGCCTGCCTGCTTACCGCCCTCGTTTTGCTGGCGGCAATCATCGCGGTCGGCAACACGTATCTTCAGCAGCGGCGCGTGCTGAAATCCATGATTTCCGTCTGCTCAAACTGCCACCGCGTGCGGGTAAACCAGGAGGTATGGCAAAAGCTGGAAGAATATATCGGCGAGCGTTCCCTCCTCAATTTTACGCACGGCCTTTGTCCGGAATGCACCAAGGAATTGATGAAGTCCATTGAGAAAGAAAAAAAATAGCCGGAAGGTATAGCTCCGGCCGGCGGCGGACGCCGCCGGCCGCCGGTTTCCGTTTTAAAAAGGGGGCGACAGGTTTCGACGCGGAAGTTGAAACATCGGTCGCGCGCCGAGGACCCCGGTCGGCCTCGTTAAACACCCGGGAAATCAAGATAAACGCTAATACAGAATTAGCTCTCGCGGCTTAATAAAGCCACGACGTCTTGCCGTTGACCACCCGCGGAACGGACAAGGCGACGATTGCGGGTTAGTTCCACCGTTGAGCGACCGGGCGGCGGAATGAAATTCACGCGGACGCTAGTTGAAGCGAAGCCTGTCTGCCGGCCAGCGCTTCCGCGAACTTTCAAAGACAGAACACGCGCGTAGAAGCCGGTGCGATGCTTGTGCGGACGGGGGTTCAAATCCCCCCGCCTCCATGTTTGACCCGAATATTGCACGAATTTCGTGCAATATTCAGGTTTGACATTGCGTCCATCAAAAAACGCCGGTATCATCATATAAGAGTTATTGAACAATAAACGTTCGTTTCCTAAAAAAATGAAATATCAACATGCGCTTGCCCTGAACCCTTATCCCAGGGATTCAACCGCTACGATGGGAATATTCCCCCCCACCGGCCTGGAATACATTGCCACCAACATGAAGGACCTGGTCGGCAAAATCACCCTTCTTGATTTAAGATACGAACCGGACTATCAGGACCCGGAAACATTGTCGGCTTTCATTAAAAAGGAAATTGATCTTTTATGCATCAGTATTACCTGGAACTCACAATTTAACGCCGTTTGCGACTTTATCTCCAAATTGCCGGACGAAGTAACCACCGTCGTCGGAGGAAACAAAGCGACGGCGGAGGTTGAATCGCTTTTTGAACGGTGCCCAAATATTGACATCATCGTGCGCGGCGAAGGGGAAGAAACCATCAGGGAAATTGTCGGCGGCCGGCTCCTGCCGGATATCGCGGGACTCTCTTATCGGGAGAATGGAAAGATTGTTCATAACACGAACCGCCCCTTGCCCGACGTCCTGCACATCCCTTTCCCGGACAGGTCACTGCGGAGACATCCTTATCGCTGGATACAGAACGGCGTTCCGATAACAAACCTGACCTTTGACACGGTGCTCGCTTCCAGGGGATGCCCTTTCAACTGCCGCTTCTGCACCTTTAGCCTGAATCCCCTCGGACAGAAAAGGAAATATGTTGAAAGACCGCTTGAGTCGGTGATGGAGGAAATCAAGGGAATTACGGCCGACGTCATCATGTTCAGCGACGACAACTTCTTCACGAATCCCGTCAGAAGCAAACTGCTGTGCGATCAAATCGCGGCCGGCGGAATCCGGAAGTCGTTCATCGTGCAGACCAGAATAGAAATCGCCCGGGATGAAGAACTGCTGGAAAAAGCGGAAAAGGCCGGGTTCAAAATTTTCCTTATCGGCATTGAATCGCCCCATGACAAGGTTTTAAAAAACTTCAACAAGGGCTTTAACCAGGAACAGATCAGGGCGGCCTTTAAAGTTTTAAACAAATATAACTTCTTCATCCACGGTTATTTCATTTACGGCAATATCGGCGAGACGGAAGAAGAAATGGTCTACATCGCCCGGTTCGCGCAGGAATTAAAGCTTGATTCAATCAGTTTCCAGAAGCTGCGCGTTGACAAATATTCGCCGCTGAAAGAAGTAATTGAGAGCACCCCCGGTTATCACTACACCGCCACGCACGGCTCCGTTTATTCGGACAAACACACCATCAAGGACTTAAAACGCATCCGCAACCGGATAAGAACCAGGTTCTATACCCCGGCGCAGGTCGTCCGGATGTTCCGAAAAATGCATCGGCTGCATATTATCTCAAATGCGGAGTGGCGGCGCGTTTTCATGGCGCTCCCCGGGATCATGCTGGACGCCGCAAAAAGGGAGATAAAAAAAATAACCAGGCCGAAGAAGCATTAGCCCGCCTGTTTCAGGCTTAAAAAAAAAGGATACAAACATGCAAATCAAGCAATTCATCATCATCGGGGAAAACATTCACTGCACCCGTGTTTTAAAACGGGACGGCAATTTCATCGGCCCGGACCCGGACGGACGGCCGGCGGTCATTTATAACGAAGCCGGCCAAAAGAAATTTATGCCGCTCCCGGAAATTATCCTGGCCGGCGGCGAATGGGAAAACGGCAAAGTCAAGCATTGCGCCGCGGCCATCCGCCAGGGCATGGAAGGCAAGGGCGCCGACCGCGAAGCCGGACTTGACTATCTGCGCGCCATGGCCCTGAAACAGGAAAAAGCGGGCGCAACCTATCTTGACGTCAACGTGGATGAATACAGCCTTGACCTGGAAGAACGCGTCCGCGCCATGCAATGGACGGCGGACACGGTGCAGAAAGCCTCTTCCCTGCCGCTCAGCATTGATTCTTCCAACGTGGAGATTCTGCGCGTCGGTCTGAAAGCCTGCGACCCGCAACGCGGCCGGCCGGTGGTTAATTCCGTTTCGCTGGAGCGCTTGGCGCTTCTGGAGCCGATTGCCGAATACAAAGCCGCGGTCGTCGCCTCCGCCGCGGGCGAAAAAGGACTGCCCGGCACGGCGGAAGAACGCATGGCAAACTTTGACAAACTTATCCCGAAGCTTCTCGCGGCCGGAGTCGGTTATCCGGCCATGCACCTGGATCCGCTGGTTTACACCATTTCCACCAATCCTTTGAACGGCAAAATGTTTCTGGACACAATCGCGGCCGCCCGCAAAAAATACGATCCCGCCATTCACATTACAGGGGGCTTGAGCAACGTTTCCTTCGGCATGCCCTGCCGCAAATTGATCAACCAGGTTTTCGCCCGGCTCGCGGTTGAAGCCGGCGGCGACGGCGGCATCGTTGACCCCCTCCAGATTAACGCCGATATTCTCAAGAAACTTGACCCGGCCGGCGAGTCATTTCAGCTTGCCAAAGCGCTTCTGAACGGCGAGGATGAGTTCGGCATGAATTTTATCGCCGCGCACCGCGAAAAACGCATTACGTAAAACGGCGCTTTCCCGGCGCAGAACCGCCGGCCGCCCGGTTGGCCGCGAAAAAACGCGGCCATCAGCATACGACCACGCAGAAGAAGTAATTTAGGCACGGCCGACATGAAAAATAAACACACCAGCGACCCGTTCGTCCTCGGCGGCTATAAATTCAGTTCCCGGCTTATAATGGGAACCGGTAAATTTTCCGATTCAAAAACAATGGCCGCCGCCGTCAGAATCTCCGGCGCGCGGCTGGTTACCGTCGCCCTGCGCCGCATCAATCCCAAAATGCCCGCCGATGACCTGCTCGCCCCCCTGCGCAAAATGAAAAACCTGACCATCATGCCGAACACTTCCGGCGCGCGCGACGCCCGGGAGGCGGTAAAAGCCGCGCATATCGCCCGCGAGCTGAGCGGGAGCAGGTTCATCAAGGTTGAAATTCACCCGAATCCCATGCACCTGATGCCCGACCCAATTGAAACGCTTGAGGCCGCCAGGATTCTCGCGGCGGAGGGGTTCCTGGTAATGCCTTACATGGGCGCCGACCCGGTGCTGGCAAAACGGCTGGAGGATGCCGGTTGTGTGTCCGTTATGCCCTTGGGCTCCGCCATCGGCAGCGGACGCGGCATCGCCGCGGCGGAACTGCTCAAACTGATTATCCGCGAAAGCCGGGTGCCGGTTATTATTGACGCCGGCCTGCGGTCGCCCTCCGAGGCGGCCGCGGCCATGGAAATGGGCTGCGCCGCCGTGCTGGTCAACAGCGCCATTGCCGCGGCCGGCGATCCCGCCGCCATGGCGGCCGCCTTTGCCCGCGCGGTGGAAGCCGGCCGCGCCGCGTGCCTGGCGGGCCTGATGCCGCAGAACGGTCTGGCCGCGCCGACCAGCCCGCTTACTTCATTTCTGTCAAAAAACAATTGAAACACCGCGGCGCTTCTATTTTACCGCAACGACCTCTTATGAATTCCGGCGCAACAACAACCGGCGGCAAAGCAATGGTTTTCTTCTGGCTGGCCGCCGTTTTCCTGACTGTTTTCATCGCCAAGCTCTGGCTGTCAAACCTCTACGGATCGGCTTTGCCCTGGTGGGAACAATGGGAAACGGAAGCATGGGGGCTTTATATTCCTTTTTTTGAAAAAAGCCTGTCCCTGAAAGACCTGTTCGCGGCACACGAAGGGCGCTCCATATTCTTTAACCGTGCTTTGTCGCTCGGCCTGCTTGTTTTGAACGGCCAATGGGATGCCTCCGTGCAGATGGTCTTGAACGCATTGCTGGCGGCCGGCAGCGGCGTTCTTTTAAGCTTTTTTGCATGGGAACTGCTCGGGAAAAAACATCTGGCGGTGATATGTCTGTTCAATTCATTAATCTTTTCCCTGCCGTTTTGCTGGCAATGCGTTCGGCCGGCTTTTGCAACCGATTATTTCCTGGTCTTTTTAGCTCTGCCGGCCGTCTGGCTGCTGCTTGAGAACAGGTTTTTTTCCGGAAAATGGTTTTTCGGGCTTTTCTGCGCCCTGCTGGGTCTCGCCGCCATGGAACCGGGGCTTTACGCCCCCGCGGCCGTATTGACAATTTTCATTCTGCGGCTCATTCAGCGCCCTGGCCGCCCGGCAGAAGGGTTGATGGCTGTGATCGTAATGCTGGCGGTGGTTGCCGCGGGTATTTGGCTCATGCTGAAAATCCAGGGCCACCTGCCTTTCAAACCGGACGATATGCGCGCGCAAACCGCGGAATTTTTCAACAATCTTGCCTGGCCGAATACCGACCAGCCCTGGAAAACGATCCTTGTCTGGCTGCCGTCTTTACTGTTGTTTGGCCTGTATATTTCCGGCCGCATTGAGGAGCGCCGTTCAGCTGAATTTATCATCTGCTTCGGGTTATGGGTTGTTTTTCAGGACGCCGACCGGGCCTTCCTGGCCCGCGGCACATTGGCGGCATATCCTGCGGTTTTTTCATGCTTGTCCCTGCCGGTTAATTTCCTGGCATTATTGCTCCTTGCGCGCCGGCGGTCATGGATGCCGTTCCTGTCCAGATGCCTGGCCGTAATTTTCCTGGTCTGGCTTGGCAACGCGGCCTGCGGCTTGTGGAAAATACCCTACCGGCATCACTTTGCCGAGGCAGCCAAATTCAAAAACCATCTCTTCCGGAGCGAAAAAAATGTGGGGGCATTCCTGCGGTCAAACAACATCGCCGATCTGGAAAACAAACCATTCTGCGACATCCCCTACCACGACCCGCAGGCGCTGGCCGTCGTCCTGCGCAATCCCCATATCCGCGCCATCCTGCCTTCCTGTGTTGCCAAAAACAATAAGCCGGGACCGTTATCCGTGTTTGCCGCAGAACTCCTGCCGCAGGGCCGCAGGCTTTTGCTCGCCGCCCTGGCCCTGCTGGCGGTTTTGGCCGGCATCCGCTTTTACCAATCGCTGGGCGCCCTGGAAAAACGCGTTTTATCCCTGCGCTGGAAAGATTTCAGGCTGTTTTTAATACAAACCGGCGTTGTCCTGGCCGCCGCGGCTCTGGCTTTTGCCGCCGGCCAGCTGTATATTTTCCAGTCGCCATACGGCCTGACAGTAACTTATTTCCGCGGTATAAATTTTGAGGAGAAAATCATCAGCCGGACGGAACAGGCCGTCTGCCGCGATTACGGGACAAAACCGCCGGACCTGCGCGTTCCGAGCGAAAATTTTTCGGCCATATGGGAGGGGATTTTAAGGGTGCCGGAAACGGGCGAATATTTCTTTTTCAGCCAGAGTGACGATGGTTTGCGCCTGATCATTGACGGCCGGAAAATCATTGACAACTGGCGCGACCAGAGCTGGGGCGCCAGCGGCGCCGGGGCCAAGACGCATCTTTCCGCCGGCGACCACCGCATAGCCGTGGAACACTACAACCGGGATGACGAGGCGGCCTTGCGCGTCAAGTGGTGCGGCGGCCCGGTTCCGCCGAACACCGTTCTATCCGCGCCTTACCTGCGCAAGCGCGAATGATTTTGCTTGCCGCGCGCGCGGCATAAAGTATGCTTATGCGGGCGGGCAATGGATCAACGGCCGGCATGACCAACGCGGGCGCGGCCGGAAAAAGCGCGCCGCCAATGACCGGCAATAGTTGCGCATCATGAAAAAAAACAATTCCGTTTCAATTTTAATTCCGGTTTATCGCTCGGAAACCACTCTTTTGCCTTTGCTGAAAAGACTGGCGGCCGTCTTCGCCGCCCGGACGGATGATTACGAGGTGATTTTGATCAACGACGGCAGCCCCGACCGCTCTTGGGAGATGATTTGCGATCTGGCAAAAGAATATTCCTTTGTCCGCGGAATCAACCTGACGCGCAATTTCGGCCAGCACAACGCCCTGCTCTGCGGCATCCGCGCCGCCGCAAAGGACATTATCATCACGATGGACGCCGATTTGCAGAACCCGCCGGAAGAAATCCCGAAACTGCTCGCCAAACTTTCCGAGGGTTACGACGCGGTCTACGGCGTGCCGGAAAAAATGAAGCACGGCATCGCGCGCAATCTTTCCTCCCGAATTTCAAAATGGATTTTCCGGCGGGTTATGGGAATATCCAACGCCGCGGACGGCGGCGCTTTCCGGGCCTTCCGCGCGCCGCTGCGCGGCGCCTTTGCGCGCTTCCAGGGACCGTTTGTCTCGGTGGATGCCCTGCTGGCCTGGGGCGGCGGGCGGTTCGGCTCGGTGGTCGTGCGGCACGACGCGCGCGCGGACGGACAGTCGGGATATTCATGGGGAAAACTGGTCATCCACGTCTTTAACATCCTGACCGGGTTTTCGGCGATTCCCCTGCGCCTGGTAAGCTTGATCGGTTTTTTTCTGACCGTTTTCGGCGCGGGCGTGCTTGTTTACGTGGTCGGGCGCTATTTGATTCACGGGTACAGTTTTCCGGGGTTTCCGTTCCTGGCCTCCATCATCGCCATATTTTCAGGCGCCCAGCTCTTCGCCCTGGGTATTTTCGGCGAGTACCTGGCCCGCATGCACTTCCGCATCATGGACCGGCCGACCTATGTTGTCCGGGAAACGACCGGAGAAGAAAGCAAAAAAGACAGCAAACACATAGACACACGGCAAGAATGAAAAACATAGAACTCGGAATATCCAACAACTTTGCGCCTTTGTGTCTATGCCGCTCTGCGCCTATTCTTTTTTATGCGCTTTGAACTTAAACAAGAGCATTTTCCGCCGCCGGACGGCGCTTTGCTTTACGCCCGTATTCCCTGGGACAGCGAGTTGTTCGGTTTTCCGTTTTATGAACTGCTCTGCGGCGAAACGCCGCCGGAAAAAATTCAAAACCATTTGCGGACATGGCTGGCGGCCCTGCCGCCCGGCGGCCCCTGCCTGGCGTTCGCCCGCCTTTCCCCGCAGGATGTTGCGCTCGGCCGGGTTTTGACAAACGCCGGTTTTTACCCGGTGGAAACGACCCTCTCGTTCAAAATGCCTTTCCGCCGGTTCACGCCGGTCATGCGCCGCGCCGCGGTTGCCAACATGGTGTTCCGCCGGGCGGAGGAAGCCGACCTGCCCTTCGTGGTGGATATCGCCCGCCATGCCTTCGCGGCCGACCGGTTTCACCTTGACTCCAACCTGCCCCCCGGCCCGGCCGACGAACGTTATGCGCGCTGGGTGGAGCGCGGCTTCCGGGCCGGCGAATTGGTTTATCTGATGCAGGACGAGCGCAACGGACGGATCATGACCTTCATCCACGGCCGCGCCCTTTCGTCCGCGGCGCTGGAGATGAGCCTCGGGGCCGTGGTGCGCGATTCGCAGAATTCCGGCATCGGCGTCGCCACCTACCAGTTCATGCTGGCCGAGTGCAAGACGCTCGGGTTCAAGACCGTGGAAACCGTGGCCTCCATCAACAACATGAACATTTTAAAACTGCTCCTGCGGCTCGGCTACATGCTGGAAAACGCCCGCATGACGTACCACTGGTACCGGCCGGCATAAGAGAGACACCCATGGCCACAGTCCAATCCTCCCTGAATCCGGTCCGGTACCTGGCCGAGGAACACCTGATGCCTCCCTCGGCGCAATGTCCATTGTGCGGAGCGCCGGTCTCCGGGAAACCGGCGCGCAAACCGATTGTGCTCCAGGAAAATCCGGTGGTAATCCTTGTTAAATGTTCCCGTTGCAGGGCGGTTTCGGCTTCCCGCCTGCCGTCCGCCGCTTACCTGCAGACATATTATGCCTCATATTACAACGAGTTCCAGAATGCGCCCCGCGTCGCGTTCCGCGATATCCGCCGTTTTGCCGTTCATATCGCATCCGGAGCCGCGCCGGGCAAGCCGCAAGACACCATTCGCCTGCTGGATTACGGCGGCGGAGACGGCCGCATCGCGCTGGAAACCGCCCGTTGTCTGCTGGAACGCGCGGCGGGCAGAAAAGCCGAGGTGGATTGTTTTGACTTGAGCGGCACCCCCCCGGCGCCTTCTCCGCAGGCGGAAATAAGCATCCGGGCCTGCGCCCGGCCCGAAGATTTTGCCGGCCGGCTCTATCACGGCATAATTGCCAGCGCCGTCTTTGAACACATCCCGCATCCGCGGCCGGTCATGAAAACTTTGCTCGCGGCGCTGGAGCCCGGCGGCTGGCTCTACGCCCGCACGCCCTATATGGTTCCGCTGATCGCCCCGGCCGGCATTTTAGGGCTCCGCATCCCGTTCGGTTTTCCGGCGCACCTGCACGACCTGGGGCCGGCCTTCTGGCGCCGGTGCCTTGCAATCCTGGGGCTGGAAGCCACCCATGCGCTCGTCCGTTCCCAGCCTTCCATTATTGAAACCAGCCTGCGGGATTACCCCGCCCGGACAATCATGGCTTGGTGCCTGAAACAGCCCCGGCGCATCATGGGCGGACTCTGGCCGCTGGTGGGCGGATGGGAAGTCTGGATCCGCCGCGCCGGCCGGGATTGAAAGCGGATATATTTTTGTTTTTGATATCCGGCGCCGTCTGGTATATTCATCCCGCGACCGCAGGAAAGGCATGGCTTTATGAAATATCGCATTCCCTTCAACCGCCCTTGTTTCGCCGGCAACGAGCAGAAATATATCGCCGCGGCTTTTGCGGCCGGCCATATTTCCGGCGACGGAAAATTCACCCGCAAATGCAACGCCCTCCTTGAGCGCCGGCTGGGAGTCAAAAGGTCCTTCCTGACAACCTCCTGCACCCATGCCCTTGAAATGGCCGCCATGCTGCTGAACGTCCGACCGGGCGACGAAGTCATCCTGCCGAGCTTCACTTTTGTTTCCACCGCCAACGCCTTTGTGCTCCGCGGCGCAAAACCGGTTTTCGCCGACATCCGGCCGGATACGCTCAACATTGACGAGCGCAAGATTGAGCGTTTAATTTCCCCGAAAACCCGCGCCGTCTGCGTCGTCCATTACGCCGGCGTCGGCTGTGAAATGGAAGTTATCGCGCGCATCGCCGGAAAACACAACCTGGCCCTGGTGGAGGATAACGCCCATGGTCTCTTCGGATACTATCAAAACAAGCCGCTCGGCAGTTTCGGATGCCTGGCCGCGCAGAGTTTTCACGAGACAAAAAACATCACCTGCGGCGAGGGGGGCGCGCTCCTGGTCAACGACGAAAAATACATCGAACGGGCTGAAATAATCAGGGAAAAGGGGACAAACCGCAGCCGGGTTTTCCGCGGACTGGCGGATAAATACACCTGGACCGACATCGGTTCAAGTTATCTGCCCTCCGAAATCCTCGCGGCCTGTCTCTGGGCGCAGTTGGAGGCGCGCGCCAAAATCCGGAAAGCACGGCAGAAAATATGGGATTATTATTACGCCAGCCTGAAGGAATGGGCTTCCGGCGCAAACGTCCGCCTGCCCGTTGTTCCGCCGCATTGCCGCCAGCCTTACCACATGTTTTACATCATCATGCCTTCCGGGCGCGCCCGCCAGGCTTTGATTGACCGCCTCAAGGCCAAATCAATCCTGGCCGTCTTCCATTATCTGCCCCTGCACCTCTCGCCCATGGGCCGGAAATTCGGCGGAAAAACCGGCGATTGCCCGGTTACGGAGCAGATCAGCGGCCGCATCCTGCGCCTGCCGTTTTACACGGGTTTAAGCCGCGCCGATCAGGACAAGGTGATTGAGACAATTATCGGATTCAAAAACGGATAAGTTTTTCCAACTCGCAAAATGCCAAGGATATTTGACAATATAGAACAGAGCCTGCTCCCGGCATTGCAGGAAACCATGCGGCTCTGCAGCCGCGCCGACTTTTGTGTGGGTTATTTAAATCTCAGGGGATGGAAACAGCTTGATGCCTGCATTGAAAAATGGTCCGGGGGCGATGGCAACTGCTGCCGCCTGCTTATCGGCATGCAAACGTTCCCTGAGGATGAACTCCGTTCCTGTCTCGGTCTGACAGGCGGCGCCGTCCGGATTGACAACGCCACTGCCATCCGGCTTAAGAAAAGACTTGCCGAGGAATTCCGCAACCAACTCTGCATAGGCGCGCCGACCAATGAAGATGAGGAAGGGCTGCGCCGCCTGGCGCGGCAGATAAAAGCGAAGAAGGTGATCGTGAAACTGTTCTTGCAATATCCCCTTCACGCAAAGCTTTACCTTCTGTTCCGTTCCGACCCGGTTAATCCCGCCGTCGGTTATCTGGGCAGCAGTAATCTGACTCTCGCCGGCCTATCAAGGCAGGGCGAATTGAATATTGACGTATTGGACCATGACGCATGCGCGAAACTGGCGGACTGGTTCAATGAGAGATGGAACGATCAATGGTGCCTGGATATTTCCCGTGAATTAATTGAAATCATTGAAACCAGTTGGGCGCGGGAGAAAACAATTCCGCCCTATCACATCTACCTCAAAATCGCCTATTCTCTCGCCCAGGAAGCGCGCGCCGGTCTGGCTGAATTCAAAATTCCCAAAGAATTCGGAGACATGCTCTTTGAGTTTCAAAAGGCCGCCGTCAAAATCGCGGCGCATCATTTGAATAAACGCGGCGGAGTGCTCATAGGCGACGTGGTCGGGCTGGGAAAAACGCTGATGGCGACCGTCCTGGCAAGGATTTTCGAGGAAGACCACGGCCTTGAAACCCTCGTAATTTGCCCCAAAAACCTGGTCAGAATGTGGGAAGACTACCGCCATCAATACGGACTGCGGGCTCGGGTCATGTCTTTAAGCCAGGCAGTCGCTGAGTTGCCGGATACCAAACGCTATCGTCTGGTGATTATTGACGAAAGCCACAATCTGCGCAATCGGGAAGGCAAAAGATACAAAGCCATTCAAAACTATCTGAAGGAAAACGAAAGCAAAGTTATTCTTCTCACCGCCACGCCTTACAACAAGACATATCTTGATCTGGCCAATCAGCTTCGCCTTTTTGTTTCCGAGGAGGAGGATATCGGCATAAGGCCGGAACGCCTCCTGAAAGACATCGGCGAAACGGAGTTTATCCGCAGGCACCAGTGTCCCGCGCGTTCCCTGGCCGCCTTTGAGAAAAGCGAATATCCGGACGACTGGCGGGAATTGATGCGCCTTTATCTGGTGCGGCGCACGCGGAGCTTCATTCAGGAAAACTACGCGGAACGGGACCCGATGAGAAAACAGAAATATCTGGTATTCGCGGATGGAAACCGCTCCTATTTTCCAACCCGGATTCCCAAAACGCTGAAATTCGCCACGAACGGGAACAACCCGGACGATCAATATGGCCGCCTCTATTCGGAAGACGTTGTCAAAATCATCAACCGGCTTGAGTTGCCGCGCTACGGCCTCGGCAATTATATCGCGCCTATCCCGCATAGCCCGCCGACGCCGCAGGAAGCGAAACAGATTGCCGATCTTTCGCGGGGCGGTAAACGCCTCAAGGGATTCTGCCGGACCGGCCTGTTCAAGCGATTGGAAAGCGGCGGATATGTTTTCCTGCAATCCCTGGAACGGCATATCCTCCGCAATTATGTCTATCTCCATGCAATTGAAAACAACCTGCCTGTTCCGATCGGCGCCCAGGACATTGAGATGCTTGATAGCCGTTTTTCCGATGAAGACGCCGATGATCCCAATGCCAGCATCAATTTTGACGACGAAAAGGAAGAGAACGACTCCGGCCGGAACAACCGGCTGCGAACATCAGATGAGTTCAAGGCGCGCGCAGGGGAGATTTACGATTTCTACCGGAAACATTGCGAACGCCGGTTTAAATGGCTCCGCGCCGGCCTTTTTGGCGCTGATCTGCCGAAAGATCTCCTGAGCGACGCCAAAAACCTCATGAAAATATTAAGGAACGCCGGAGACTGGGACCCTTCCGGGGACGCCAAACTGATCGCCCTGGCGCAGATGCTTCAGAAAAAACACCCCGCTGACAAGGTCCTGATTTTCACCCAGTTTGCTGATACGGCTGTTTATCTTGAGGAGCGTTTGCGCGCCATGAATATTCCGGTCGTGGCAAGCGCAACCGGCAATTCCTCAGACCCGACACTGCTGGCATGGCGCTTCAGCCCGGTCAGCAATGACAAACGCGCCCGGGTGTCGCCGTCTGATGAGCTAAGGGTGCTCATTGCAACCGACGTTTTAAGCGAAGGCCAAAACCTTCAGGACGCCCACATCGTCGTCAACTACGACCTCCCCTGGGCAATTATCCGCCTGATTCAGCGCGCCGGCCGCGTGGACCGGATCGGCCAGAAAGCGGATAGTATTCTCTGCTATTCATTTCTGCCCGCTGAAGGCGTTGAAAAGATCATCCAACTCCGATCCCGCGTCCGCCAGCGCCTCCGGGAGAATGCCGAGGTGGTGGGGGCCGATGAATCCTTCTTTGAGGATCAGATGGACGAACAGACCATTCTCAATCTTTACAACGAGAAAGCCGGCATTTTGGACGGCGAGGCCGACAATGAAGTTGACCTTTCGTCTTATGCCTATCAGATATGGAAGAACGCCGTGGACAAGAATCCCGAACTTGAAAAAATTGTTTCCGAACTGCCGCCGGTCGTTTATTCCACCCGGCCGTGGGAAGCATCGCCGGATAAACCCGAAGGCGTTCTTGTCTATCTGAAAACCGCCGAAGGCAACGACGCCCTGGCCTGGCTTGACAAGGATGGCAACAGCGTCACCGAGTCGCAATATGCCATTCTCCAAGCTGCGGAGTGCAACCCCAATACGCCGGCGCTTCCAAAACAATCAAACCATCACGA
The DNA here is from genome assembly GCA_028715905.1 of Kiritimatiellia bacterium. Lineage (NCBI taxonomy): Bacteria > Pseudomonadati > Kiritimatiellota > Kiritimatiellia > Kiritimatiellia bacterium. Next base: position 17,829 of record JAQUQV010000005.1, on the reverse strand, counting down.
TCTGGTTGAAAAAGGCGTAAAACTGATTGTGGAAGAGGAACGGACCGTCGGCGGCCAGCTTGGCCGTCCGACCGGCGCGCGCTTCCGCGCTTATGAGCGTTTGAAACATTATGTTGAAGATATCAAGGGCGAACTGTTTGATACCACGGCGCTCAGGAAAGCCGTGGAACAGATTTACCGCCACCCGCTCCGGCAAACCGCGACCGACACCCTTAACCGGCAGCTCAAGAGCGGAATCGGCAATGAGGCGCTGGCCGAACTGGTCGTTGCGCTCCATGAGGAAGACCGGCTCTGCATCGTTCAGGAGGCAGGCGAGAGCCGGGAACCGAAAATCATCTGCTCACTGGGATTGAAAAATGATTCGGACATTCCGCCGCCCGTCAAAGGCAAGAAGCCCGTTGATCCTCAATGGATTGTGCGGACAATACGCGAGGCGCGGGATGGCAATCACTGACATGGCTGAGTCACACTCGCGGCTCACCGGGACGGTTCGCCCCACCCATCCGGAATATGGCGAAAACTGGCAGGGCGAGCCGTCCGAACCGGCGGAAAGGCGTTGACAATATTTTCCGCAACTAGTATTATGCTAGCAAAAAGGAAGCGGAGGAACTTATGCCTGCCTTGGTTATCAAAGATTTGCCGGCTGAAATTCATAAACGCCTGAAAGATGATGCTGTCCAGCACCATCGTTCCATGACACAAGAAGCCATCTTTATTCTGGAACAGGCCTTGCATCGAGTGAGGCCTGTCCCTGACTTTAAGGCATATAAAGGCAAATTTCCATTGACGAATGAATTCATCAACGCAGCCAAACGTGAGGGACGGGCATGATTGTTATGGACGTGAACGTGCTGTCATTTCACTTAATTGACGGCAAGCGCACTCCGGAAACGCATGCTTTAAAAAAGGTGGATGCGGAATGGATTGTCCCGCCGTTTTGGCGCGTAGAGTTCCAAAGCATTCTCTGGAAATATGTGCGTTTCGGCGGGATGCCGGCTGAAACGGCGCTGGAATTGCTCGGCCAGGCCATGACCATGCTTTCGCTCAACGAGGTGGCGCCGCCGCCGGATATGGTTCTGAGAGATGCGCTCAAGCGTGGTATAACGGTATATGACGCCCAGTATGTCTCCCTTGCCGGATACCTTGGTGTCCGCTGCGTCACCGAGGATGTTCCGCTACAGAAGTCATGTGCCGATATTGCCATATCGTTGGAAGATTTCCTTGAACAGGCTTCCGAAGGCAATGTCGTTCGGGAACCAAAAACGGCCTACGGTTCCCGAAAGCGCAAGGTAAAAGGATGACGAGCAAAGACAAAAAAAATAGAAAGCCCGTCGTTTATATCATCGCCGGTCCGAACGGCGCGGGAAAGACCACCTTTGCGATGAAGTTTCTGCCGCGCATTGCCGAGGTGAATTTCATCAACGCCGACCTGATTGCCGCCGGCGTGTCGCCGTTGAACCCCAGGTCTGTCGCGGTTGAGGCTGGGCGCATATTTCTTGCCCGCATACGCGAGTTGACGTCCCGGAAAACGGACTTCGCGTTCGAGACGACGCTATCCGGCCGGAGTTATATAAACCTGCTGGCCGAATTGAGGGATGCCGGTTACCGGATACATCTTTTTTTCTTGTGGTTGCCCTCGCTGGACCTGGCCCTTAAACGCATTGCCGATCGTGTAAGGAAAGGCGGGCACAACATTCCGGCTGAAACCGTCGGCCGCCGGTTCAAACGGGGCTTTCACAATCTCTTTAATCTCTATCGCGGACTGTGCGACATGATTGTGATCTATGACAACTCAACGGCAAACCCGCGCCTGGTTGCCACGATCATTGGATCTAAAACGACCATTATAAGACAAGATTTGTTTCAAACCATTTTAACTATCGAATGCGATGCGCAATATGAAAACAAAAAATAACAGAAATTCAGACATTCCCGCCATAGCCTTGGAGGGCGAGAAAGCCCTTAAAGCCGCCGTGGCGGAAGTCGTGGCTGAACATAAAAAAGCCAGGAAACCATTGGCGGTCTGGTATAATGGTAAAGCCGTCTTGATGGATCCGGACAAAGCGGTGTCCGCCGTTCGGGAAAGCCGGGCAGTTTACGACACAAAACGAAAGCAAACCTGATTATGCCGTTGAATCTTAACAAAGCGCGAAAATGCCTGGCGAATTTTGATTTCCAAAGCCTTTTCATTGACGAATTGGGCTGGTCGCACCCGGTTTCTAATCAAGCCTTACCCATGAAAATCAAGGACGCGGTCTTCACGCGCCAGCAGATTGCGCAATTGGCCGGAGTTGTTGTTCTTGAGATTGTATCCAAAGACGGCCAAATACCTGACGCTAAAACCCGTCTAGCCTTGCACAGGGAAATATCCGCGCTATATCATGAAAACCTTTTGATCTTCGTGGGCGAACGCCGCACGCAAAGCCTCTGGTATTGGACAAAACGGCAGGATGGCAGAATCTCCGCCCGGAATCATATCTATGTCCGCGGTCAGCCGGGCGATCTCTTCTTAAGCAAACTCAATGCCATGGTGTTTGACTTGAGCGACTTCGATGACTCCGGCAACGTGCCTTTATTGCAGGTCACGGAAAGCCTGAAAGAAGCCCTGGACGTTGAGCGCGTTACCAAGGACTTTTTCGTCAAGTTTGACGCCGAGCGCCTGGAGTTCACGGAACTTATCAAAGGCATTGATGTCAGGCGTGATCAAGAATGGTATGCCTCCGTCCTGCTCAATCGCCTGATGTTCGTTTACTTCCTGCAGCGAAAATTCTTTCTTGATAGCGGTGATGAGCGCTATTTGCAAAACAAGCTGGAGCAAAGCCGCAAAAAAGACCGTGATCTTTATTACGAAAAGTTTCTGAAAGTCTTGTTCTTTGAAGGATTCGCCAAACCGGAAGCCAAGCGCGCCGATCAAACCAACGAGCTTCTTGGAAAGATCAAATACCTGAACGGAGGACTCTTCCTCAAACATCGCATTGAGATAGACTGGCCGGAAATATCCATTCCGGACAAAGCGTTTGAAAACCTGTTTGCCCTCTTTGGGCGCTATTCTTGGAACCTGAATGATACGCCCGGCGGCGAGGATAACGAAATCAATCCGGACGTGCTCGGCTATATCTTTGAGAAATATATCAACCAGAAAGCCTTCGGCGCCTACTACACCCGCCCGGAAATCACCGAATACCTCTGCGAGCGCACAATCCACCGCCTGATCCTCGATACCGTCAATAAAGCAGACGCGGCTTCCAACCGCGTTAAGAAAAGCGGCAGGGAGGCCGTTTCTACGTTCCAGAGCATGGGCGACCTCCTGCTTGCCTTGAACCCGCCGCTCTGCAAGAAACTTCTGCGCGAAATCCTGCCGAATCTGCGGTTGCTGGACCCGGCCTGCGGTTCAGCCGCCTTCCTTGTGTCGGCCATGAAGACGCTTATCAACGTCTATGCCGCCGTCATCGGCAAGATTGAATTTCTGAACGACCGTGGTCTGCATGACTGGCTGAAGAAAATCCAGAAGGAGCATAAGAGCGTTTCCTATTTCATCAAACGTAGTATAATCACCAATAATCTCTTCGGCGTGGACATTATGGAAGAGGCCATTGAAATCGCCAAGCTCCGCCTGTTCCTTGCCCTTGTGGCCTCCGCCAATTCCGCGGATGATCTTGAACCGCTCCCGAATATTGAGTTCAACATCATGGCCGGCAATTCGCTGATCGGACTGCTCCGGGTGGATGAGAAAGATTTTGACAAGTTTGCGCATGATCTGGCCAGCAAGGCTTTCTTCAAGGATTATCGGCAGGTGTTGGAGGAGAAAAATCACCTGGTCGGTCTCTACCGCCGGGCCACCGCTTATGCCGAGGACCTGCAATCCTTGCGCGACGGAATCGAGGAGAAGAAGCAGAAGGCCATCGGCACTCTCAATCGTCTTTTGTTGGATCAGTTTCAAGGGATCAAGTACGAGGAAGCAACCTGGGACGAGAAGAAGAACTGCGAAGGCAAGGCAAAAAAACGTTCTCTCAACGAAGAAGATATCAAAGCCCTCAAACCGTTCCACTGGGGTTACGAGTTTGATGAGATCATCAACCGCAAAACGGGCTTGTCCTCCGCAGTTTGTCAGAGTGAAGGGGGGTCTGCCCTCCGCAGCCTTGACGAAGGAGGGTTTGACGCCATCATTACTAATCCGCCGTGGGAAATCTTCAAGCCTAATGCAAAGGAGTTCTTCGAAGAATTTTCCGCCCTGGTCAGCAAGAAGAAGATGACCATCAAGGACTTTGAAAAAGAACAGGCCAAACTCCTCAAGGACGTGGATATCCGTGAAGCGTGGATGAAATACCAGGGCGAATATCCGCACGTCAGCGCGTTTTTTCGCTCCGCCCCGCAGTTTAAAAACCAGATCAGTATCATAAACGGCAAAAAAGCCGGCACTGACATCAATCTCTACAAGCTTTTTGTGGAACAATGTTTCAATCTGCTTCGCAAAGGCGGCTATTGCGGCATTGTCATTCCAAGCGGAATTTACACCGATCTGGGGACCAAACAACTGCGTGAAATGTTGTTCGGGCAGACCAGGATTACAGGATTGTTCTGCTTTGAGAACCGGAAAGAGATATTTGAAGGCGTACACAGGAGTTATAAATTCCTCGTCTTATCGTTTGAGAAAGGCAATGTTACTAAGACTTTCCCGGCCGCCTTCATGCGCCACGACGTGGGCGAGCTTGAACGTTTCCCGCAGGAAGACGCCATCAATATTTCAGTGGAACTTATCCGCCGCCTTTCGCCGGATTCGCTCTCGATAAGGGAATTTAAAAATGAGAGAGATGTCCAAATCGCTAAAAAAATCAGTCAGTTCCCGAGACTGGGCGAGAAGTTGTCTAATCGCTGGAATCTTGTTCTTGGAAATGAATTTCACATGACCAATGACAGCCATCTTTTCAAAACTGAACCAGGCAAAGGGCGCTTATCGTTGTATGAAGGCAAAATGATCTGGCAGTTCGATAATCACTTGTCAAAAGCGCGTTACTGGATTGAAGAAAAAGAGGGACGGAAGGCAATTCTTGTGCGTGAACCAGATAAAGGCCAGAAACTCGGCTACCAAGGATACAGACTGGGACATCGTTCGATCGCCTCCAGCACAAACGAGAGAACAATGATTGCCGCCATCTTGCCTCAAAGGTTTTTTTTCGGGCATTCGATCAACGCAAGTCGTGCAGTAATGACAGGGGCCGACATGTTACTGGTTGTATCATTGCTCAACAGCTATGTTTTTGACTACACTTTGCGGTCCAGCATCTCATCCAACCTCACGATGTTCTTTGTGTATCAACTCCCTGTCCCGCGTCTGACCGAGAATGACGCGGCGTTCTGGCCGATTGTGAAACGGGCGTCGCGGTTGATCTGTACCACTCCGGAATTTGACAACCTGGCAAAAGAAGTCGGACTGAAAAACCACAAGGACGGCGCAGCCAGTCCGGCGGAACGCGCCAAACTCCGCGCCGAACTTGACGGCCTGATCGCCCATCTCTACGGCCTGACCGAGGATGAATTTGCCTATATTCTGACGACTTTTCCGCTTGTTAAAGATGAAATTAAACAAGCCGCTTCGCAGGCCTACCGCGATGCGCAGGAAGGGCTGATCAAATGACTACGCCTGCCGCTATTAATTATGACGTTTACCATGACGAATCAAAAGAAGCTGGTTATTGGCATGGCATCCTGCTGGTTCCTTGTCACACCCGCTCGACAATTCTCAAACATCTTGCGACCATCCGTCAGAAAACTGGCTTCGACCTTCCTCTGTCGCTCAAAGACGTGAAGGGGTACAAAGATAGATTTCAGTGTAGTCGGGCCGCAGTCCAGCTTGCTATAAATGCCATGATACAAGATAACAAAGGAACGATTGAAGAAGTTTATATCAGCACTCGTAATTATGATCCACATGGCGAAAGACCAGCGACCGAATTCCGTGAAATCATAAGCATTGCAGAGCCATTGGGCATGAAATTTATCGTCTTCCGTGAACGTGACTGTTTTAAATTTCTTGACCCGCGAGGTGATTTCTTGGATTACGGCGCAAAAGTTGAAACCACGTTCCGCATGGGATTTAAAGGCGGCTTGCATTTTTTATTTAGCGATGATACCCCTTCTATAATTTCATCCATTCATTTTGACGGGTGCCTTCATCATAAACGACACATGGACGAAGAACGTATCGTTGGCAGACTCAAACAGAGCTTGCGACATTACTGCCAAATTTCCACTTCGTTAATTATAGACGATCAGTCCAGCGACCATCGGCAATCAGGGCATGCCCAATCTTACGATGATTGCCAGTTCCTGCAAATCACCGATTTGCTTATCGGCAGCTTTCGTACGGTTCTTGCGGATAAGAAAAACGAAGCGCAAGCGGCTGTGGCCGCCCCCGTAGCAGAACTTGTCAAAAAATGGAAATGCGGACGCAAACGAATGAAAAACAGCCGCTGGCATCGAAGTTTTTGCATCAGCCAATGCCATTTGCAAGATAGCCGCTGGCAATTCACCACGTTGCCAGCCAAAGGAAACGATGATCAACTAAGCCTTCCCTTTTCATGATGTCCATTTAATATAATTTTTGGATTTGGCGATAGATTGGTGAAACATTATGACTTTACAGACGAAAAACTGGATTTAATAATCAGCCATGAGATTTAAAATGCTCATCTCTATGCGAAACCTTGATCTTGCTTGGCGACGGAGAAGACAAGAAAAAAAACAGTGAATCGTTCTGACATAACGGAACTGCATTTCATCGCGCCAATAGCCAATGTGCCGTCAATAATGAAACACGGTATATTGTCGCACAGCCAAGCAAAACTGGTTCAACATGATTCCGTCGCCATGCCGGAAATTCAGGAAAAGCGGCAAAACAAACAGATTCCAGGCGCCCGGCTGCTCCATGAATACGCAAATTTGTATTTTGATGCCCATAATCCCATGCTCAGCAAGCTAAGAGCGCATAACGATTCCATTTGCATATTGCGGATCAACACCGCTGTTCTTGATATTGCCGGCGCAATAATTGCCGACCGGAATGCTGCCAGCAAGTGGGCCCGTTTTAATCCATCCCCCGCTGGCCTGACTCTATTAAACAAAGATATGGTGTTTACCAAATACTGGACGAGCCGAAACGAATTCCAGGAGTGGGAACAAAAGGCCGTAAAATGCGCAGAGGTGCTTGTGCCGGACACAGTTGACCCAAAATTCATTATCGGGGTCTATGTGGCCAATCAGACGGCATTGACTGCCCTGCAGGCGCTTAATCTGAACTTGCCTGCAGCGGTTAAATCGGATATATTTTTTTAAGAGGCAAACATGAAAATTATTGTCGGCAACATCCTGCAATCAAAAGCTCAAACTCTGGTTAATACGGTTAACTGTATTGGAGTTATGGGCAAGGGGATCGCCTTGGAGTTCAAAAAGAAATTCCCCGAGATGTTCGACGATTATCTGAAAAAGTGCGAGCATGGGGAGGTCAAACCCGGTGTTCCGTATATCTTCAAAACGCTTTTCCCGCCACAAATCGTCAATTTCCCGACAAAGGATCACTGGAAGTCGGCTTCGAAAATTACTGATATCGAAAAAGGCTTGAATTTCCTGCTGGCGCATTACAAGGAATGGGGAATCACTTCGCTGGCTATTCCGCCGCTCGGTTGCGGCAATGGACAGTTGGAATGGCGGATAGTCGGTCCGCTAATCTACAAATACATCAGGCAGATGGATATTCCGGTGGAAATGTTCGCTCCTTATAATACGAATCCGAAAGAACTTACAGCAGAGTTTCTGGAACAGGATGTCGGTTCGCCCGGCGCAAAATCAGCCACACCGCTTCAATACGGAATAAATCCAGCCTGGGTGGCGCTCGTGGATATTCTGCACAGGATTGAGCAACAGCCCTATCACTGGCCCGTTGGCAGAGTCATCTTTCAAAAAATAGCTTATGTGGCCACACAGGAAGGTTTGCCGACGGGTTTTACATATCAGCGCTCAAGCTTTGGGCCATTCTCGAAGGACCTGAAGAACGCACAATCCAAACTGATCAACAGCAATCTTCTTCAGGAAGAGCGTGTCGGGCAAAAGTTCCTCATCCAGGTCGGCCCGAATTTTGAGACTGTTCGCAAGAGATATGAATCGTCTCTCAACCAATGGTCGGCGATCATTGACAAAACGACTGACTTATTTATGCGGATGAACACCAACCAGGCCGAGGTAGTCGCAACGGTTATATTTGCGACACATTCATTGAAGAAAAACAATGGAAAGATTCCAACTGAAACAGAAGCTCTTGCCTCAGTTATGGAGTGGAAACAGAAACGCCGGCCGCCATTAGACAAGAAAGAAGTGGCTTCAACAATACGCAACTTGGGCATACTCCATTGGCTGGATGTGCGGCCTGATCCAAATCTGTCAGTGCCGGAAGAAGAAGCCATTCTTGCCTGACAATGCCGGAACTGAATACCATAGGCAAGCTCGCCCTTGATAGCGTAAGTTGGACCGCGTTTTTCTGCTCGGTGCGTTGTCCGGGGAAAATCATTCTGGACTCTTATGATTTGGCCCAGAAATGGCGCGCTGAGGAGCGGCCGGTCATCGGCGGATTTCATTCGCCGGTTGAAAAGGAGGTCTTGAAAATCATGCTCCGTTCAACCGCGCCGCTCTGCATTGCCCTTGCCAGGGGATTGCCGAAACGAATTCCCGCCGAATATAAGCCGCATCTTGAGAAAGGAAGATTGCTCCTTGCTTCGTTCCACGACGCAAAGGTCAAACGGGCCACAAAAGAATCCGCCGAAGAGCGCAATTTTGCCGTTGCCTCCCTGGCCGAAAAAATCTTCGTCGCCTATGCCGCCCCGGGCGGTAAAACCGAAACATTCTGCCGCGCCATAGCCAGGCTGAACAAACCATGTTTCACGTTCAAACATGAAGCGAACCAGAATCTGATTTCAATGGGATTCAAGGCAATTGAATGAAATTTGTTTTTCCCATAATCAGTCGTCGGAAAGCCCTGATTTTTCTGAACGCCGTCTACCTTGCCGCGGGGCTGGCCTGGATAATTCTCATACCCTACAACAACGCGCCGGACGAAAACACCCATTTTCATTACAGCGTTGAATTCATTCTACAGCACCACCGCCTGCCGGTCTGGGGCGTTGATGATATTGAGCGTTTCCGCCACGCCCTTTCCAGTTATAACCAGTTGCCGGCGCTGAATTACGTCCTTTACGCCATCGGCGCGGAAACGGGCCGGAAACTTTTCGGACTGGAACCTTATCTCGGCGCGCGGCTGGTTTCACTGCTCTGGGGGCTTGTCTTTTTGAATTTTCTCTTCCTGGCGGCGCGGGAATTGTGCGCCGGCGAAAAAAACGCCCTGATCGCCGCCGCGGCTTTCGTCCTGATTCCGCAGGTTTTTTTCTCATTCTGCTACGTCAACGGCGACGCCCATTCGCTCGCCATCGCGGCCGTGTTCACGTTCGCCCTGGCGCGTTTTTTCCGCCGGCCGGACACGACCGGCATTATTTTTGCGGGCGCGGCAATCGGTTTGTTATTTTCGGCCAAATACAATTATTACATTTATTTTCCCTGCCTGGCGGTACTGCTTGCCTGGACGGCCTGGCGCGGCGCGGTTTCCCCGAAAACCATCGTCCGACTGGCGATTTCCGCGGTTGTTTTAAGCCTGCTTATTTCCGGCTTCTGGTTTATCCGCAATTATTTCCTGTACAACAGCCCCCTGCCCCTCTTTTTAAGCGAAGAAATTTCTAGCGGGGCGGCCCTGGCGCGGGAAGTCCATCCGGTCAACCGCGGCCTGAGCATCGCCTCGCTGGGATGGCTGGTCAAGCAGGGTTTTATCAGGTCTACTTTTGATTCGTTTTTCGCCGTCTTCGGGTATTTGAACGTCGGCTTCCGCCGCTGGGTTTACCTGATCCTGGAATTGGCGGTCCCGGCGCTGGCGGCGTTGTTTGCAATTGACCTGCTCCGCAAAAAAGACCGGGGGGCCATCCGGGCGCTGATCGCCTTGTGCCTCATGGCGGGCGCCGTGATCGGCATGCATGTCTGGGCCTGCCTGACCTTTGATTATCAGGCCCAGGGCCGCTATAATTTCACGTTAATCGCGCCGGCCACGCTTTTTGCGGCCTGGGCAACAACGCGCGTTCCCTCCCTGAAAAAATATGTCTTTATTTTCCTGATAATGACGGCCGGACTGTTTATCGGCGCAAATGTTCTCATCGCCCGCACCTACGCTCCCCCGGTCCGTTTTTTTATTTCGCAAACGGACCGGACCGGCGGCGCGGAACGGACGGAGAAGGTTGCGACATCCGCCAAACGCGTTGAAAAAAATTATTACGCCACGCCCGCGCTTGCCTGGAACAAGGCCGGCGGCGGAATACGGATCGAATTTTCAAAAAAATTTCTCGCGCGTTACCGCGATTTGAAAATTGAGCTTGAAACGGATAACGGATTGGAGATTATCAGCGACTGGAACGCAGCGCCGCCGCGGGAAATAACCGGCCTGATTTACGACGGCCGGCTCAACGCCTTTGAAACCCGCGGCGGAAACGCCGGTTTCAGCCTGTTCTTGAGGGCAACGGACGCGGCGGTCCGGAGCATTAAAATCACCTGCCGGATTGAAAACCGCCGGCTTTACGATCCGGACTTATGACCATGAAAATCGCGGCCATAGCCGATTTCCATTACAATCCGCGCGGAAATATTTTATCTCCAGCCCGCCGCGGCGAGATTGCCGATATTCTCTTCCTGCGCGCGGTTCACCGCATCAACCGCTTTATCCGGCCCGACCTGACCGTCATTCTCGGCGATATCCTTGACGCCGGAAATACGTCGGAAGCGGCCGCGGGTCTGGAACGGATACGCGCAACGGCCGCCCTGCTCAAATCGCCCTGGATCGCCATTCCGGGCAATCACGATGTTACCCATGAAAATTTTTATTCGGTTTTCCCGCGGCCGGCGGAAACAACCGACATCAAAAATACGCGTTTTGTGACATTCCTGGACCCGGAAGAACCCGGCTTTAATGCGCGGAGAACACGCCCGGACTTGGCGCGCATGACGCAGGCGCGCGCGGGATGGCGCGGACAGATCATCGCGCTGCAGCACACGCCTCTCTTCCCGCCCGGCCGGGACGAATGCCCGTATAATTATATAAATGCCGATGAAATTATCGCGGCCATGCGCCGCAACGGCATTTTGCTCGCGCTCGGCGGACATTACCACAAGGGGGTTGGCCTCATCAGGGACGACGGCGTCAATTTCCTGGCGGCGCCGGCCCTGTGCGAGGCTCCTTTTTCCTTCCTTGAAATCAATGTTTCCGGCGACGCAGTCAGCGTCGCGCGGCACGATTTGTGTCTGCCGGAAACACTGAAATTATGGGATACGCACGTCCATACCCAATTCGCCTATTGCTCGGAAAACATGGAGATAACTAAAACCATGCGGCTGGCGCGGGATTTCGGGCTGGCCGGCCTGACTTTCACCGAACACTCGGGACAGCTCTATTTTGACAATGATACTTACTGGAATTACTCCTTCCTGGCGGGGGGATTTGATGCGATCAAAAAAGAAAACGACCGGATGGACGCCTACCTTGCGGCCCTGGCCGGCGCCGGATGCCTTCTTCCGAACACCGGCCTGGAAGCGGATTGTTCTTTTGGCGGAAAACCTTTCGTGCGGCCGGCGGACCGCCGGCGCGTCGGCCGCCTGCTGGGGTCCGTACACGCCCTCGCTTCCCTTAAAAATCCGCGTCCGGACATGCAGAAGGTTTGCGACGAATTTCTCGCCATGACCGAGGGGCTCGTTCGTTCCGGCATTGACGTTCTGGCGCATCCGTTCCGTCTGTTTTCCAGGGCCAAAACGGAAATTCCAGAGCAATTTTACGACCGGGTCGTCCGGCTGCTGAAAGAAAACAACGCGGCGGCCGAAATCAACTTTCATACCCAGACCACCCCCGAAACATTCATCCGCCGCTGCCTGGCCGCCGGCGTAAAACTGGCGCTCGGCAGCGACGCCCATAACCTTTATGAAATCGGCGAACTGTCGCCGCACCTGGCATTGCTGCGCGCCTGCGGCTTTAACGGCGATCTGAAAGAAATTCTGCTGAACACCGGGCCGGAACCGTGATTCCCTGGCCGGCCGCGCCCCGTGTTGACAGCCCGAATTGTTCGGCGTATAGTGCTTGCAAACAATCAATCTTCCTGCGCGGCAAGAAGGCCGGCGGCTTGGGACGGGCAGAGGCAGCTTTTCACGGTGCAGAGTTTATGAATCCAAAAATTGCCGTTGTCATCCCGTGCTATAAAGCGCGCGCAAGCGTTTTGGACGTAATAAAAAAAATCGGGCCCGAAGTCTGGCGCATCTACGTAGTGGACGACGCCTGCCCGGAAAACAGCGGACAGCATGTCAAAACATCAATCAGCGACCCGCGCGTGCAGGTTATCTTCAACGGCAAAAACCTCGGGGTCGGCGGGGCGGTGATGGCCGGGTACCGGGCGGCCCTCGCCGAAGGGGCCGAAGTGATCGTCAAAATTGACGGCGACGGGCAAATGGACCCCGCGATGATCCCGAGATTTACGGCGCCCATCCGCAAGGGGCGGGCGGACTACACCAAGGGCAACCGTTTTTACGACCTGGCGCACATCGCGCGCATGCCGACGGCGCGGCTTTTCGGCAACGCGATTCTTTCCTTCATGGCAAAACTTTCCACCGGCTATTGGAACATTTTTGACCCCACCAACGGCTATACCGCCATTCACGCCAGAGTGGCGGCTTTTCTGCCGATGGACCGCGTCAGCCGGCGCTATTTTTTTGAGACCGACATGCTTTTCCGCCTGAACACCATGCGGGCGGTGGTGGTTGATATCCCCATGGACGCCGTGTACGGCGGCGAACAGAGCCATTTGAAAATATCCAGCATTCTCTGGGAATTTTTGGCCCGGCACGCGCACAACCTGGCCAAGCGCATTTTTTACAATTATTTTCTCCGGGACATGACGCTCGCCTCGGTGGAACTGGTCGTCGGCGGCGGCTTGTTCGTTTTCGGCCTTGTTTTTGGCGGCGCGCACTGGATCAAGGGCATTCATAACCACACGCCGACGCCCCTGGGCACCATCATGATCGCGGCCATGTCCCTGTTGGTTGGCCTCCAGTTGATACTGGCCTTTCTCGGATTTGATATCGGGAATGTGCCGAAAAGGCCCGTTCATGACGACCTGCCGGACAGTCATCATTAAATAAACAATTATGAAACCGGACCCGGATTACGGCGAGTACCTCAAGCAATGGGCCAACCTCTACCAGGACCAGAACTACGATAAGGGACCGACCGGTTATTTTCTCAAAAAAAGCCATGCCTGGTCCGAAGCCGATTTCGGTCCGGAGGCGTACTTCGGAAAAGTCCTGGAAGTCGGCGCCGGAACCGGCATGCACGTCCGGTTTGTCCGCCACAAATACGACGAATACTGGCTCACGGATTGCAATCCGCCGCTCATGGAAAAAATTGAGCTCCCGGATGCGGCGGGCGCGCGCGGAAAAATTCGTCTGGCGAAGGAAGACGCCGCGCAACTGACTTTCCCCGACGCCTCCTTTGACCGGGTAATCGCCGCCCACGTGCTTGAACACCTTTGCCAGCCGCACCGCGTCCTGCGCGAATGGGTCCGCGTCCTGAAACCGGGCGGGATTATCTCGCTGGTTCTGCCCTGCGATCCCGGCCTGCTCTGGCGTCTGGGGCGCTACGCCGTCGCCCGGAACAAATTCATCAAAACCGGCTTTGAATACGATTACTGGATGGCGCGGGAACACGTGAATCCGGTCAATAACATCGTGTCTTTTGTCCGTTATTATTTTCCGGACGTGCGCGAGCGCTGGCGGCCGGGTCGCGTGCCTTCCATGGATTTGAACCTGTTTTACATCGCGCATATTTCAATAAAATGAGTTCAGCCAAAGTCATTGATGGCCGGGAGATTGGCCGTAATATTATGGCGCTTTTCTGGTTCGCCGGCGTATTTTTAACAGTTTTCAGCTCAAAGCTGTGGCTTACCGCCCTCTACGGGTCGGCCCTGCCCTGGTGGGACGCATGGGACATTGAAGGGCGGCTTTATATCGCATTTTTTGAAAACAAACTTGCTTTCAAGGATCTCTTTGCGGTTCACTGCGAGCACCGCTTTTTTGTCAACCGCGTTCTTGCGCTTCTTACGCTTATGCTGAACGGCCAATGGGATGCCAGAATCGGAATAGTATTGAACGCGGCCATGGCCGCCGGCGCCGGCGCCGCTCTCAGCTACGCGGGATGGAAACTGCTCAACCGGAACGAGATTGCGGTTGTCTGCTGGTTTAACGCGATTGTTTTTTCCTTGCCCTTTGCCTGGGAATATTACCTGCTGATCGCCTTGTCTTTACCGGCCGTATGGTTTCTCATCAGGGCCGCTCCATTCCGCCCGGCCTGGTGGCTGGGGGTGTTCTTTGCGCTCCTTAGCCTGGTTACAGCAGGGTCCGGATTCTTTGTTGTTCTGGCCGCCGCTGGCGTCATTTTTTTGCGCCTCGTTACCCGCCAATCCCCGCTCCGGCTTAACCTGGCCGGAATGGCCGTTCTTCTGGGCATAACCGCGGCCGGTTTCTTCCTGCGCGTGAGCGTGCCGGGACATGAAGCATACAAGCCGGCAACCATCGTCAATCTGATAACCGGTTTTTGCCGGAATATGGCCTGGCCGGACAATGCTTGCGCCTGGACCGCGGCCGTTATCTGGCTGCCGGCCTGCCTGGTTTTCATCCGCTATGTGCTTTACCGCGATGATGAACGGAATAAATATGAATTTATCCTCGGTCTTGGCCTTTGGATCGCACTCCAGGCCGCCGCGCTGGCCTTTGCGCGCTGTGGCGCCCTGGCTTCGCGCCACGCCGTTTTCCTCTCGCTCTCTCTGCCCCTCAATTTCCTGGCCCTGCTGATATTGCGGCGCGACAGAATGCTTTCTTTTATCACCGGAAAACCACTGCTGCTGATTCTTTTCGTCTGGATGGGATTTGTCGGGCATGGTCTTTGGAAAATACCGTACAAAACGAATTTCGCCGAAGCGGAGAAGTTCAAGCAACATCTTAATCAGAGTGAAAAAAACGTGCGTTCTTTTCTGCGCTCGGACAACATTGCCGACCTTGAAAACAAACCGTTTTACGACATTCCCTATCCCGATCCGCGGGCCCTGGCGTCTTTTTTGCGCAATCCCCGCATCCGCGCCATTCTGCCTTCCTGTGCGGCGCCGGCCAATGAGCCGGGGCCAATATCGGCGTTTGTTTCAAAAATGCTGCCGGGGAGCGCCAAACTTCTGCTGGCCTCGGTTGTGCTCATGGCGGTTTTGGCCGCGGTAAGTCTTTGCCAGGCGTTCGGCGCGGCGCATCCGCGCCAATGCAAATGACTCCACCCGCCACACATAGGATGAAAAAACGGCGAGAATGAAAACCGCGGCCCCCTGGAAATATTCCCTGTTGCTGGCGCATGCCGGACTGCTGATCGCGGCCATTACGGCCGGGCGCTGGCTGTATGACGGCGCGTTCGGGCAAGGCGACGTGCTGGCCGTCATCAATCCCTGTCCCCAGGTAACCATCGCCGATAATATCGCCCATTATCCGGTCAACCCCTATCCGCAAATCCAGCCGCGCTCCGGACACGTCGCTTCCAATCCATTCGTCTATGTATGGGACTGGTACGCGGGCATGAACGGCCGGGTTTCCACGGCAATTATGGACAGTTTCATCGCTCTGGCGGCGAAAAAATGGTGCCCCACCCCGGAATCCTTCCCCTGGTGGCTCATGCGCTCGTTATCCATGTATTGCCTGCTTGCCGCCGCGCTTAATTTCCTTTACGCCGTCGGCTGGATATGGGCCCGCCGGCCGGGCATGACCATTGTCCTTCTGGCCGCGGTCTGGTCAATCTGGGCGCTCAGTCCGGGGGTTTATGTTTTCTCGGCCATGTACGATATTTTGCTGACAGACCGCAACATTCACACCTATGCCCTATCGTGGATGGTAATCGGAGCGATTCGCAACTGGCCGGCGAAATCGGCGTGGAGATGGGGCATAATGGCCGCAGGCGTCCTGTTCCTGGCGGCGGATTTGTATCTTTTCAGCACGCCGGTTCTGCTGATCGCGGCCGCCGGGCTGGGGCTGGTCAACAAGCCGGAAATGGCGCGCGACTGGCTCCGCCAGGCTTTTTATTACGGCGCATTCGCCGCCCTGGCCGCTTTTGTCTTTTTCATGTCGCCGGGCCAGTGGGCAAAAAACACTTTTGTGCCGATCATTCCGCCCGGCGATTTTTCTCCCGCAGCGTGGTTCCGCCGGGCCGTGGACGTGGGTTACGGAACCATTTTTCCAAAACTTTCCGATTCGCCCTGGATATGGCACCTTATCATTTACGCCGGCCTGGGATTGATCATGACGGCCTGGATAATAATACGGATCAGGCGAAAATCTCCCGGCCCGTCAACGGCAGAGGACTTTGACCGGCAGAAATTATTCGGCATCGGCCTGATGGCTTTCGCCTTCCTGACCGCCTTCCTGGCAAGTATGACGACCATGATTGTTTCATCATATTTCCCGCCCTACGCCGTATCTTACCCCTCCCTATTGCTCGCAATCGGTCTGGCCTTGTCATTCTGGTTTGTCCTGGGCGTAATCTTCCCGCTTCTCAGAATGGCCGTGCCGGCCGCGCGATTACCGCGCCTGGCCGGGGCGGCCGGAAAAGCCGTGAACTGCGGGCCGTTTATCCTGGCGGCGCTGGCGGCCTTTCTCCTGTTCGGGAAAGTAACCGCCCGCTTCTGGCCCGCCGTAACAGACGGGCACCGCCGGATCATGGCGCAGAACCTCCTCCGCAAGCAATTATACGCCGAGATGCTCCAAATCCGCAACACGACCGGACAGCGGCATTTTATCCTGACAAATTTATGGACTTCCCCGGTCTGGGGACTGCACATTGACCAGATTTGGTCCCGGGCCGGATATTTCCGATGGCTTGGCATGGAGGATGTTGTCAGCCTGACCGAAGGCGAATGGAACGACGCCGGCCGGCCGCAGGAAGAAATGTATTTCAGAATTGACTGCGCCGAAAAAATAAAACGCGACCAGCCCCTGGAACCGGTAATCCATGATTGACGCGCCCATTCAAAGAGGCCCCGGTTTTATCCGGGCTTGTTCCGTCAGACTGGCGGTGCCGCTGGCCCTGGCGTTATTTGCGGCCGGAGCGCTTGTTTCCCGTTTTTATCCCGGCCCTCCGCCGGACGCCCGGACGGCAAAGACCGTGAACGACTCCATCGTGTATTTATACATGGCGCAGACGGACTGGACTGACACGGCGCTCTGGCGCGGACTCAAACCGCCGGCCGTGCCGGTTTGGTATCATGCGCTGGACGCCACCCCGGAAAGGCTGGGAATTGCGCCCGTTTTCCAGACTTTTTTTTCCGCAATCGCCTGGATCACGCTCGGCCTGATCCTGGCTTCAACTTTGCGCTCTCTTCCGCTTAAAATCATCTTGTTTTGTATTTACGCCGCGCTCTTTGCTTTTCCGCCGGTCTTCGGCTGGAATAAATACGTATTGAGCGAATCCCTTGCCCTGTCCTGGATGATCCTGTTTCTCTCCGCTTTCATCGCTTTCTGGCGTTACGGCGCGTTGCCGGAGGCGGTCTGCCTGACCGCCGCGGCGATCGGGTGCGGGCTCGCCAAGGACACCCATGCCCTGCTGGTTGCGGCCATGATTCTCCCGCTGGCATGGAACGCCCTCGTGCGGCAAAAAAAATATCCGGACCAAGGGCGTTATCC
>JAQUQV010000004.1:15630-82854 GCA_028715905.1 Kiritimatiellia bacterium | reverse complement strand
TCGTCAGAGGCCATTGGAGCATCGAAAGCAACCATCATGTGCGCGATCGCACCTACGACGAGGATCGCTGCCAGGTCCGCGAGCCAAACAGCGCCAGAATTTTGGCCACCTTGCGCTCAATGGCACGTCTTTACTGCTCCCGAAAATCATCGGCCGGAGTCTGCCCGAAAATGGTCTTGTCCCGCCTTCCGGGCCTGCCCGTAGCGGGCAAAGCCTTCCAAATCTTGCTTCTGTTGCCCTCTAAACCGCACTCCTCTCGCCTTTTATCACTCTCCGGCTTTCTTGACGCGGCCCTGCAGATGAGTATATTATTATATAATATATGTTGACTAGATGAATAGTAGATGATAGTATCATAAATGTCAATAATAAATCCGTGAAATAATTTATGAAAAAAATTGAGATCCAGAATCCGTTTCAATACGAGGAAATCGCGCGGGTCATCGGGGATAAAATCAGCCGCGCCGAATATCCGGCCGATTGCCGTCTGCCGCCGATAGTGGAATTGGCTCGTTCTTTTGCGGTGCACCGGCTGACCATGCGCCGCGCCCTGAAAATTCTAGAAAGCGCCGGCAAACTGGAAATGCACCGCGGACAGGGAACTTTTGTGCGCGATCCAAATCCGGCCGGCCTGCGGATGTTTTATCTCGGAGAAATGGAAGCCCATTTTCACAAGGAACTCTTTGAAGCCCTGGGGACTGCCGCCCGCGCCGCCGGCTATCACCTGACGGGAATTAATCCGGAAAACGAAAATGACTCATGGATCAAGGGATCAATTTCATCGGCCCGCGCCGTAATTGTGAATGTCCGCGCTTATCTGCGCGTGGCCGGACTCCTGAAAGAAGCGGGTAAGCGCGTGGTGATCGTGAGCGCCGGCCGCCCTTCTAATACCGATTTTCCCGCTTGGCTGGTGACCAGTGATCAGAGCAATGCCATTGCCGTTGCCGTTGAATATCTGGCCGGCCTGGGACATCGGCGCATTGCGCTCGTATCCGGCGAAATCGCGGATGAACAACGCGGGGTGATGCCTTCGTCCCGGTCGTTTCGCGACGTCTACGCCGCCTACCGCGCCGCAATGCTGTCGCATGATATCTGCGATTGGCACATGTCCGTGCTGGTGCGTTCCGACAAGCAATACGAAGAGGAAGACTTGAAAAACCTGGCTGCCTTGATGAAAAAGCGGGATGCGCCCACGGCCTTTGTCTGTGAAAAAGATTTCCGCGCGCGGTTGTTTTACCGGCTGGCGACGGAAGTCGGCCTGAAAATTCCGCGTGACTTCAGCATCGCGGGTGTTTATGATACTCCCTGGTGCACGGCCTGGCATCCGGAATTGACCTCCGTGAACATGAACCAGCAAGCCTTGGCACAACTGGCTCTGGCACTTTGCCAGCAGCCCGCGCCCCGGACAGAAACGGAATTCCGCACGCAGCCTTATCTGGTGAAGCGCGGTTCCTGCGCGCCGCCTGGGAAATATCCAAAATGAGCATACGGCTTTTTGTTTTTGACTGGGATGGGACCGCGCTGGGCGGGCACAAGCCTTACGACCGCTTTCCCCCGGCATTTGTCCGGTTCCTGGACAATCTGTCTCGGCGCGGAATTGTCTGGGCCACCAACACAACCTGGGGGGTTGAAACCCAGTACAAGGTAATCAAGGCCAGCGGCGTAAAGTCATCCCCCGCTTTCCTGGCGGGAGAATCCGCGCGGAGCCTCGGCGCGGTAAAAAACAACAAGCTGCAAATTGACGCCGCCTACAAACGTCATCTCAACTCGCTGGACCGGCGCTTTCTTGAAAAATTTGAGCCGCTCATGCGGCGGACCATGGCGCAAGTGATCACGAAAGGATTGGCGGACCGGGTTTTCTTCAATCCCTACGGTCACCATTACATATCAATTTATTTCAAAAACGAATCCTTTGCCCGAAAAGGATGGCCCCTGGTCAATCCGCTCTTAAAACCAGGCGGCATGTACCGCGCATTCAACTCCTTGAACAGCAAGAGCGATTCGCTCCTGCCGTTTTACATGAACAAGGGAGCAATTCTTGGGTATATACAGAAGCGCCTGGGAGTGTTGCCGGAGGAGACGCTGGTGGCGGGCGATGGTTTTAATGACCGTCACATGTTTGACACTGGAATAGCAAAATGGATGGTCTGTCCGGCAAATGCCAGTTCTTATATCAAGGCGCTGGTACGGAAACATGGCGGCATCGTGAGCCGCCTTCGTTATTCCCAGGGCATTATCAGGGGAGCGGAAGAGTTGATCAAATCCGCGGAAACCTGCGGCCGGACAGCGATTTGTTTCCAAACCCGCGCGCCGGGATGGTTTTTCCGCCGATTACCGGCGGACAGGATATTACTCTGATCCGCCGCTTGATGATTGAGAAAACGTGATATGCTATTGTTGAAGTTGGGCGCGGCGCATATGCGCCCGCCTCCAGCCGCCCCGGTGGTATTTTATTGCAATTTGCCCCGGATTTTGTAGTTTGATGCAAATTTAAATGATGTAAATGATGTCTGCCTCGCTGGCAGAGGACAAAAATTATTCTATGAAAACAATTTATCTTTGCGGTCCGATCATGGATGAATCAACCGGCGTGGCTCGGGAATGGCGCAAAATCGCCGCCGGCAAGCTGGGCAAAAAATTCATTTTGCTGGACCCCATGCGGCGCAACTTCAAGGACCGCGAGGTGGACAGCGCCAACGAAATCGTGGAGTTTGACCTGCAGGATATCCGCAACGCGGATATCCTCCTGGTCAATTACAGCAAGCCGTCCATCGGAACCGCGATGGAGGTCTTTTACGCTTCCAACAACCTGCGGAAATTCGTGGTGGCGTTTGCGCCGTTTGACTTCCGGAACTGCAGTCCCTGGATGGTGCGCTACTGCACAAAAATCCTGCCCTCGCTGGACTCCGCCGCCGCCTACATCAAGGCCCATTTTTTATAAAGTTTATCTCGCTATTGGCTGATATTCTGAACTGCCAAAAGTTTCCGTAATGATAGAATAACCGCTGTCGGAAAGCATAATCCGCCATAGGCCAGCCCCTGGCTGATAAATCGCCGGATCGGCCTTGCTGTCGCCGTCATAGTCGCCGATGGCCGGCACATGCCCTGGTCCGCCGAATGAAATCCCGGCTTCCCTGTATCCGATTTTTGAGAGGAAGACCATCCATATTCCCGTTGCCTGTTCATACAAAACCGGATCAGCCTTGAGGTCCCCGTCAAAATCAGCCGCAAACATGGTTTGCCCCGGCCCGCCAAACAGCATGCTTTCAGAAGAATATTTATTACCGGAGAAAATGACCTTAGCCCGGCCTTCTGATTCCGAATAAACCGTCGGATCAGCTTTGCCGTCCCCGTCAAAGTCGGCTGAAACAAAGCTGTAACCGGGACCGCCCATCAAACACGACGCTCTTATGTCAAAAGCGCCGTAGTTGGAAAGTATGGCGGATAAAACGCCTTCCGTTTCATTGTAGATTACCAGGTCGGCCAATTCGTCCCCGTCAAAATCAGCCGAAACAGCATCCTCTCCGTTCCCGCCAAAGCTCGCCTGGATGATTGGATTATAGCCCAACCTTGATAGTCTTGCCAACCAGATGCCAGAGCCCGGACAATAAATGAGCGGATCTGTCAACCGGTCGCCATCCAGATCGCCGCTTATTGCCTGACCATCTTGCGCCGTAATACTAAATGTCTGCCGGCCAAGACCGGAGCATAATACGTCAAAAACTCCCGATGCCGGATTGAACAACGCCAGGTCGGTCAATTTATCCCCGTCATAATCCCTTGCGGCGAACAACGATTTCGGCGTGGCGTTCACCTGCCGGTAGCCGGTATCATGCCCATAATCAAGGCTTGAGCCAAGCCCATTGCCGGCTTTTACTTTATACTGGTAATATACGCCTGATTTTGTGTAATAGTCGTTGAAATATGTCGCGCTAACTTGCGCAACCTTAGTCAGGTTTCCGCCGTTGTAATTCCCCCCGGGAATTTCCTTTCGCCAGATTTCATACCAGGCCGCATTCTCAACCGCGTTCCACGCAACCCGTATCCGGTAGGAATACAGGCCGTCGCTGGCGTTCACGCCGGCCGGCGTAATCAACCGGCGCCAGCCGGAGTCCGATGCGCTGTAACTGCCATATCCATTGGCATTTTTTGCTCTGACCCAGTAGTAGTAATAGATACCTTGCGAAACAGAAGCATCATTATAACTGGTCCCGGTTATTTCCCTGATCAAAGCCGCCAATGAGAAATCGTTCTCCGTTGAGCGCCATACTTCATACTTGGTCGCCCCGCTGACCGCCTGCCAGGCAACTTTGATATAGTCGGCGTATATTCCGTCGCTTGCATTGACGCCTGTGGGAATGGTCAAAATAGGATCAATAGAACCACAGTGCCCGGAACCAGGATAACTTAAACTACTTTCCCCGGCTGAGTTGGTTGCCTGAACCCAGTAATAATAGATGACGCCTGGAACGGCTGAGGTATCCAGATAAAATGATACGGTGGAGGTGCCGAGTACGGAGGCGTTCTGTGCATTGTCGTCAATCCCGCGCCATATTTTATAACCGGTTGCCGTAGACACGGAATCCCAGTAAATCAGTATCTTATCGGATTGACCGCCGTTATCGGCCGTAACCCCGGAAGGCGCGCTTGGCGGATTGATGGTTTCTTGTATCGTGGTGAATGAGTAGGCCAATGACCATTCGCTCCATGTGCCTTGACTGTCTTTATACCGCCCACGCCAATAATAAATGATATCATGGGCAAGCTTATTGTCCGGGACGGTTGCCTGTGTTCCAGCCGTATAGCTTTCGCCGCTGTCCCATTCAGGACTTGCAAAACTACTGGCATTGTCAACCTGCCATTGACTGTTGGCATGGGAGTCGCCGTCCTGATCGGAAAAGGCCGACGCCTGCAATGTGGGCGTAATAGATACTGCATTGGCTCCATTTGCCGGACTTGTCAGGGCTGGCGTGGCCGGCGCATGATTGATGGTTTCAGGAGTCCAGACAACCTGATCCAGCCAACAGGCATTGCTGGCGGCCGAAGTGTTTTGGTAATAAGTCCACTGGCAAGCGTGTGTGCCATTGGAAATCGCATAATTTTTGGATAACCAAGGGCTATCGCCGGCGAAACCATCCGTTGGAATACCATCAAGAGTAAAAAGCAAATAACTGTTTGTATCACTATGATCGTATGAAGTCTTCCAATAAAACGAAAGTGTTCCCGGCCCGGTAACCGTGGTCTTTATGTACGATTGTTCTCCATTGCCGATTGGCCCGCTCTGGGCGGCATTTGTGCCGTCATGGGTGGTTGCGGTCTGGGTAAACCAATAACTTCCGGTAGTGCCCCAAGTTTTCCAGGTTAGCTGCGAAGCGTTGACCGCCTGGCCGAGCGCAGGGCTGGTAATTTCCGGATAAGAGTTTGTGCTGGGGATATTTGTGCCTACGCCCACCGCGTCCCAAGCCTGCGATACGCTTGAAGCCCAAGCCGAATTTAAATCGTTGGCAGCGGAACACCATGCGGCACGGGCCGCCGCATGATCCGTATCTTGTCCGCAATAAACTGTCAATGTGCGGTAAGCCACCTGCGCGGCATTGGAAACGCCTATCCCGTTGATGTTATAGCTGATTCCATCGTTAACACCACTGCCACCCTCGCAAAGAAGATAAAAAAAATGATTCTGGACGCCGTCGTTAACATGAACGCCGCCATTGTCCTCAGTGCCATCATACCAGTAGGTGCCATGATATTTACTCGGTTGTCCACAACGCTGGGGATCGCGCAGATCGCGCCCAGCCGTCATAACCGGGTACGTGCTGTCCTCTCCGCACAGCCAGTCGGCGCATCCTGCGGTGCGGTCGGGATAACTGCCACGCCCATCAGGCTGGCAGGCAAATTCTATGACCGTGCCGAAAATATCCGAAAACGATTCGTTCAACGCGCCGGATTCATTTTGATAAGTCAGGTTTGCCGAATACGCCGTGACGGCATGTGTGAATTCGTGCGCGCACACGTCAAGAACCGTTAACTCCCCAAAATCTTTTCCCGGGAAAAAGAAAAAGGCCTGCGCGTACGAATCCCAAAAGCCGTTATCATAGGCGGTGTCATCAGGATGGTAGTGGACATTGACCAGCGCCTTCGCGCCTGAATTGTCATAACTGTTACGATTGTGAACGGTGGAATAATAGGTTTGAATAAGATTGAAATTGTTGGCCGCCGATATTTCCGACCGAGCCGACGTGCTCGTCCCCCAAGTTGCCGTGTCGTTACGCGCAACGCGACTATTGGGATAATCATATATTTCCCAATGCCAGGCAGGATAACGCAACCAATAATATCCGCTGCTGTTAACTCCAGTGATATTGACCGGCGCGCCTCCTTCGCCCGTGTTGAGCGATCCTGATATGTCGGCGGATGACTCCTTTTGGACGTCGTTATACCGGTTAACTATACTGCCGTCGTTTGCGTTTACCCAGTACCGCCAGCGGCCCGGCACCGCATCGTCGCAGAAGAGCTTGAGTTCATAGGCCAATACGGGCAAAACATTTCGCGCATAGATGACAAGCTCAACGTTTACCGCCGTTCAACTCAGCGCTCTGGACGAGCTTCTTGGTCTCTACCTGCCCGCCCTAAAACGGTTTTCTGCCACCAGCATGCGCTTTTCACACGACCGTGCAGAAGATATGGTTCACGGTTTCGTGGCCGACAAAGTCATCGAGCAGAAGCTGTTGCGACTGGCGGACCGCTCAAAAGGAAAACTCAGGTCTTTCCTGCTAAAGTCCTTCACAAACTACGTGAACGACGAGCTTAGAAAGGAGCGGGCGGCAAAGCGGGGACCGGCCCCTGCGCAAATCGTCAGCATTGAAGAACATGCCGCGAAAATTCCGGCGGCAGGCAGCTTGCGGCACGATTTTGACCTGATCTGGGCCCGTCAGGTGATCAGCGAGGCGCTCAATCGCATGCGCCGCGAATGCAAGGAGAAAAATCGTCCTGAAGTCTGGAAGCTGTTTGAAATCCGTGTTCTGAATCCAGCCATCAACGATGCGGATGTTGTATCCTACGAGGCGCTCGTGGCCAAGTTCCGGCTGCGGTCGCCATCCCAGGCCGCCAATCTGCTCCTGACCGCCAAGCGCATGTTCCGGCGCACGATTGAGGACGTGGTGCGTGAAACCGTAGGTAACAATGACGAGGTGGCGGAGGAGATATTGGACCTTCACAAGATTCTTTCGCAGGGCTAGGCAAAAATTTGAGGTTGGGCGCGTAGTACTTAACATGGAAGCTAACAACGAGATAATTTTTCATTCTGATTCGCCGAAGCTGGCCGAATTGATGGGTCCTCCGGAAAAGCAATTATGGCGCCCGGAGGAGCTTGCCGCTGTTTTCCGCCACCAACTATCAGCACCGGTGCAGTTTGACCTCGCGGGATTGAACTCACGGCTCAGGGAAAAGATTCGTCTCTTGGCGGTTTCGCAGGGTCTGCTACTTAAGAGCTTCGGGGACTTGTTGCGACATCCCCATCCACCAGTCAAGCTTCTGGTAATGGTCAAAGACTTCGCCAAGCGCACGGCGCTCAGTCCTAATGGCCCGTTGCCTCCAGAGATCGCAAAAATTTTATACTACTCCGCCATTGCCGCGGCTATATTACGGTGCAGTCGCCGCATTACCACGTTGGACGATACTTCGTTGCGACGCGGCATGGAGTGGGCAATACTCCGGCCATGGATTGACTCCGATACCCGCGCCCTTCTCCAATCCTGTCTCAATACACTGGAATGACGAAATGAATAACAACGCAACAAAACCTAACCAGGATTCAGCACTGCTTCCTATGTCCTCGGAAAACATTGAAATCATGCAGAACATGTTGCAGACAGGCATGATAAATGCCCCGATGAAGCCAGGGCCAATCGGCGCTATTGACCGGTTTGAGATAATCAAGTTCCTCGGCCAAGGCGGCATGGGTCAGGTCATGCTTGCCCGTGAGCCCATCACTGATGCCAGTGTTGCCATCAAGATAATCAATCCCAAGTTCGCCAAGGAGCAGTGGGCGGTTCGCCGTTTCCTGACCGAAGCACAGCACATGTACCGCATGTCCCACCCCAACATTCTTAAAGTGCTTGAGGTCTCAGACCGCAAAGCCGGCCCCTACTATGTCATGCCCTACCTTGAAGGCGGCAGTCTCGCCGAACGGATCGAGACGGGACAACCATTGCCCAAGGAAGAGATCGTGCATATCGTCCGCCAGATCGCCGATGCGCTGAAATATGCGCACAGCCGTGGTATCATCCACCGCGATCTCAAACCGGCAAACATCCTGCTTAATGCCGCCGGGCACGCTTATCTTACTGACTTTGGGCTATTGCGGACGGTGTTCAACGACTCAATGATTGATGTGAATAAAAAATCGGTTGAAGGCACAATTCCGTACCTGTCGCCCAGTGCCGCCGAAGGCAAAGCAGATGACACGCGCGGCGATATTTACGCTTTCGGCGCAGTCCTCTACGAAATGCTGACGGGACGAAGGCCATACGATGGCCCCGACCCGACGGACATAATCAACAAGATTCTCGCTGGCCCGCCACTGCCGATCCGCGAGGTCAACCCGGATGCGCCTGCCGACCTCGTGCGGATCGCCGAAAACTGCATGGCGCGCGAGTTGCGCGATCGCTACGCGGAGATGGCGGACGTTCTGGGCGACCTGGAACGCCTATCCACGGACAAGAACCTTTTGGGTCCACATGGAACGCTGTCCCAAAAAGGTGTAACGAAAGTTTGGAAATGGATGTTTTTGTCTGTTGGAGTGGGCTTTGGCATTGCCGCGCTTTTGTTTCTGGCAAATATGATATTCGGATTCGGAATCAAGCATGGAGCCGGATTGCAACAATCATTGCCCCAAGCCACGGCACAGCAATCCTTGCCATTGGCCACGGAAGCATACCCCAGTATATTCAACAAGAACTTGCCATATAGCGGGAACACGGTAAGGATCGTGTCTGTTTCTCCAAACACCGACCATCCGCTCTCAGTGGGCCGGAATTATGACATTGAGGTAACAGTTGAATATGCGCTCAAAGCAGAGAATGGGTATATTATGCTCGCCATACAAAGAGGCGACTCTATAACTTCTCTTGCTCATACGACCAAGCCGATAACAAAAGGAAAAGGCAAAATTATTCTAAAAGCAAGCATTGTCGTCCCAAGTGTAAATTCAATTATGGTTTTTACGCCATTATATCCACAAGAAGAGACAGGAACAACAATAGTGGATACCAAAGTATATAAGGTGATAGGGAATTGATAAAATGGACTCCGCCGCCGCCTACATCAAGGCCCATTTTTTATAAAGTTTATCTCGCTATTGGCTGATATTCTGAACTGCCAAAAGCTTCCGTAATGATAGAATAACCGCTGTCGGAAAGCATAATCCGCCATAGGCCAGCCCCTGGCTGATAAATCGCCGGATCGGCCTTGCTGTCGCCGTCATAGTCGCCGATGGCCGGCACATGCCCTGGTCCGCCGAATGAAATCCCGGCTTCCCTGTATCCGATTTTTGAGAGGAAGACCATCCATATTCCCGTTGCCTGTTCATACAAAACCGGATCAGCCTTGAGGTCCCCGTCAAAATCAGCCGCAAACATGGTTTGCCCCGGCCCGCCAAACAGCATGCTTTCAGAAGAATATTTATTACCGGAGAAAATGACCTTAGCCCGGCCTTCTGATTCCGAATAAACCGTCGGATCAGCTTTGCCGTCCCCGTCAAAGTCGGCTGAAACAAAGCTGTAACCGGGACCGCCCATCAAACACGACGCTCTTATGTCAAAAGCGCCGTAGTTGGAAAGTATGGCGGATAAAACGCCTTCCGTTTCATTGTAGATTACCAGGTCGGCCAATTCGTCCCCGTCAAAATCAGCCGAAACAGCATCCTCTCCGTTCCCGCCAAAGCTCGCCTGGATGATTGGATTATAGCCCAACCTTGATAGTCTTGCCAACCAGATGCCAGAGCCCGGACAATAAATGAGCGGATCTGTCAACCGGTCGCCATCCAGATCGCCGCTTATTGCCTGACCATCTTGCGCCGTAATACTAAATGTCTGCCGGCCAAGACCGGAGCATAATACGTCAAAAACTCCCGATGCCGGATTGAACAACGCCAGGTCGGTCAATTTATCCCCGTCATAATCCCTTGCGGCGAACAACGATTTCGGCGTGGCGTTCACCTGCCGGTAGCCGGTATCATGCCCATAATCAAGGCTTGAGCCAAGCCCATTGCCGGCTTTTACTTTATACTGGTAATATACGCCTGATTTTGTGTAATAGTCGTTGAAATATGTCGCGCTAACTTGCGCAACCTTAGTCAGGTTTCCGCCGTTGTAATTCCCCCCGGGAATTTCCTTTCGCCAGATTTCATACCAGGCCGCATTCTCAACCGCGTTCCACGCAACCCGTATCCGGTAGGAATACAGGCCGTCGCTGGCGTTCACGCCGGCCGGCGTAATCAACCGGCGCCAGCCGGAGTCCGATGCGCTGTAACTGCCATATCCATTGGCATTTTTTGCTCTGACCCAGTAGTAGTAATAGATACCTTGCGAAACAGAAGCATCATTATAACTGGTCCCGGTTGTTTCCCTGATCAAAGCCGCCAATGAGAAATCGTTCTCCGTTGAGCGCCATACTTCATACTTGGTCGCCCCGCTGACCGCCTGCCAGGCAACCTTGATATAGTCGGCGTATATTCCGTCGCTTGCGCTTACCCCCGCCGGAATTGCCGGGTCCGCGATTGATCCGCAATAGCCCGAATCCGATGCGCTTAAGTCGCTGGTTCCGGCCGAATTAACCGCCTGAATCCAGTAATAGTATATGGTGCCGGCTGTGACGGTTGTATCCAGATAAAATGACGTTGTGGCAGTTCCAATCACAGAAGCATTCTGCACGTTATTGTTTGTTCCCCGCCATACTCTGTAACTTGTCGCGGCAGAAACCGCCGTCCAATAAATAAGCACTTTATCCGAATAAGTTCCGTCGCCGGCCGTAACGCCCGAAGGGGCCGGGGCCGCGGTCATGGTCAGCACTGCCACGGCGCTGGTGGCCGCGCCGGCCATGTTAGCGACCAAGCACCGGTAATTTCCCGCATCATCCATCGTTGCCGGATTGATCGTATAAGTCGCGTTGGTTGCGGAGCCAATATTTGCGCCATTTTTCTGCCATTGGTAACGGAACGGTTCCGTTCCTGTCGCCGATACAATAAAGCTTGCGGTTTCACCAACGTTCCGGATTAGTGACTGCGGGTTAGTCATAAACACCGGCGGAGCGGCCAGTATCAATGTCGCTGTCGCGCTGGTGGTTACGCCAACTAGGTTGCTGACCAGACAGCGGTAATCCCCCGCGTCGTCGCCCGCCACCGGATTGATCGTGCAGACCGCATTAGTCGCTGAAACTATGTTCACGGCATTATTTTGCCATTGGTAATATAACGGCTCAGGCCCCGAAGCCGTCACTGTGAAGATCGCGGATGAACCCAAATTATTCGTCAGCGATTGCGGCTGGGTCGTGATTGCCGCCGGTGCGATCCATAACGCGGTCGGGCGACTGCCAAAAGTCGTGCTCCAGCCTGTTGTCCCGGCCAGGTAATAGACGGTCGCATTGTTGTCTCCGGAGAACACGCTCGAGCCAAGACTGGGGGCGTTACCTTGGAAATAGACGCTTCTAAGACTGGCGCCACAGGATCGGAACGCAGCGTACCCGATACTGGTGACGCCATTGCCGATCACAACCTGGGTCAGTTTGGTGCAGTAACCGAATGTCCAGTCCGTGATGCTGGTGACACCGTTAGGGATCATGACGCTGGCCAGGCTGGCACAGCCTAAGAATGCTCTGTCCGCTATACTGATAACGCTATTGGGAATCCTGATGTCGGTCAGGCTGGAGCAGGAATCAAACGCATATGTCCCAATACTGGCGACGCTGTCGGGAATCGCGTAGGTTCCGGCTTTGCCTCCAGGACACATGATGAGCGTAGTCTGGTTCTTGTTGAACAAGACGCCGTCTGTACTGCTATAGGTGGCATTTCCCGTGTCCACTGTGATCGCGGTCAGGTTGGTGCAGTCACCGAACGCCCGATTACCTATATTGCTGACGCCGTTGCCGATCGCAACGTTAGTCAGTTTTTTGCAGTAATAAAACGCATAGTCCCCGATGCCGGTGACGCTGTCAGGAATTGTAACGTTGATCAGACCACAGCCGCTAAACGCATCCATCCCGATGCTGGTGACGTTGCTACCGATCGTGACGCTGGTTAGACTATAGCAGTCTTCAAAGACACCCTCCCCGATGCCGATAACGCTGTCGGGAATCGTCACCCCGGTTAGGCCGGAACAATCGCAAAACGCAACGTCTCCGATGTTGGTGACACTATCGGGGATCACATAACTTCCAGCTTTGCCTGCCGGATATTGAACTAGCGTAGTCTTGCTTTTGTTGAACAAAACCCCGTCCACACTGCTATAGGCTGAATTTTCCTCTTCCACCGTAATCGTGGTTAGGCTGCGACATGAGGCAAACGCACCATACCCGATGTTGGTGACGCTGTTGCCGATCGTGACGCTGGTCAGGTCATCGCACAAGAGGAATGCGCACCTCCCTATAATAGTAACGTTGTCGGGGATCGTCATGCTGGAAAGACTATAGCAGCAATAGAACGCATATTCCCCGATGCTGGCGACGCCATTACCGATTATGACGTTGGTCAGGCCGCTATCTTGAAAAGCATAGTTACCAATGGTGGTGACGCTGTCAGGGATTGTAACAATAGTCAGAACGGTGTTGAAAGCGAACGCGCTGTCCCCGATATTGGTGACGCCGTTGCCGATCGTGAGGGTGGTCAGGTCGTAACAGTGACTGAACGCATCATTTCCGATACTGGTAACGCTGTCGGGGATCGTGATGCTTGTCAGGCTGGTGCAATAATAGAACGCTTTCTTCCCAATGCTGGTAACGCTGTTGCCGATCGTAACGTTGGTCAGGCTGGCGCAGCCATAGAACACATAGTCTCCAATGGTGGTAACGCTGTCGGGGATCGTGATGCTTGTCAGGCTGGTGCAATAACAGAACGCATCCATCCCGATGCTGGTAACGCTGTTGCCGATCGTAACGTTGGTCAGGCTGGCGCAGCCATAGAATGCATCTACCCCGATGTTGGTAACACTGTCGGGGATCGTGACGCTTGTCAGGCTGGTGCAATCAAAGAACGCCCCCCCGATGCCGGTAACAGTTTTGCCCTCAATGGTGGAAGGGATGACAACCGCGCCTCCGGAACCAGAGTAGCTGGTGATGGTGATTGTGCCGTCGCCATTGTCCGTGTAAGTGTAATCGCCGGCCTGTACCGTTATGGCGACCAAAAAGAAAAGCGCCGGTATCCACCACGCTCTGGTTCGCGTCCGCAAAAGCAAAAACCCCAATCCGCTTTTCATTCGCGCCACACTTGATGTTTTCATGGTTTTCCTTTGGCTGGAATTCGGCGTCAACTGCCTTTCAAAAACTGCCCAAGCAAATGCTTCTTTCAGCCATGTGCTTTTACCGCGTGGACCAAACAGGAAGAAAGAATGCTCCCGCCGGAAAAGTTAAAGGCCATATATATGACTATTCAGTATCGACTAATATACATTCTTCACGTATAATTACAATGCGGTTTTTGCAAAACAGGCGCATAATTGCCTATTGATCGTTCCGCTGATTCGGATACTGCGTTCCGCCTGCTTGAATTCCGGACACCGGCGATAAGTTCGTACTTTCCGATTTCCGCCAAGGCGGCGGCAAAAATCACTTCAGCACCGCGCCGGCGCCGGCGCTGGTTACCTGGGAGGCGTAGCGCCGCAGGTATCCGGAAAGACTCTTCGGCTGATAAACCGGCAAACGCGCGCGGCGCTGTTTGACGACTTCCTCGGACAGCACGGCTTCCAGCCTGTGTTTTGGAATGTCAATGCGGATCAAATCGCCTTCTTCCAGCAGGGCAATCAGTCCGCCGGCGGCCGCCTCGGGCGAGACATGCCCGATGCAGGCGCCGCGGGTGCCGCCCGAGAAACGGCCGTCGGTAATAAGCGCCACTTTCTCCCCGAGCCCCTGGCCCATGATATATGACGTGGGTCCGAGCATTTCCTGCATGCCGGGGCCGCCGCGCGGCCCTTCGTAACGGATCACCACGACGTTGCCCGCCTTGACTTTACCGGCCAAAATGCCCTCGCAGGCTTCCTCCTGGGAATTGAAAATCACGGCCGTGCCTTCAAAGACCAGCATGGAAGGCGCCACGCCCGCGGTCTTGACGACCGCGCCTTCTTCCGCCAGATTTCCCCGGAGGATCGCAAGCCCTCCTTCACTGGCATAAGGATTTTCCAGCGGCCGGATGACGTTCTGGTCAATAACTTTTGCCCGCGCGATATTTTTACCCAGCGTGTTTCCGGTTACGGTCATGGCATCCGTGTTCAGCAACCCCTTGACGGCGCTGATGGTTTTCAGGATCGCGCTCACCCCGCCGGCACGGTCAACGTCCTCCACATGGTAGGCGCTGGAAGGCGAAACCTTGCAGATATTCGGGCATTTTTTTGAAATGGAGTTGATCCGCTCCAGATCGTAGTCAACGCCGGCTTCACGGGCAATCGCCAGCGCGTGCAAAACGGTATTGGTGCTGCCGCCCATGGCCATGTCCAGGGCAAATGCGTTGTCCAGCGCGGAAACGGCGACGATTTCGCGCGGCAGAGGCCCGAACTGTTGGGCGAGCTCAACCGCGCGGACGGCCGTTTTTTTATAAAGGCTTTTGCGTTTCGGGTCCGCGGCCAGGATGGTGCCGTTGCCGGGCAGGGCCATGCCAAGCGCCTCGCACAGGCAGTTCATGGAGTTGGCCGTGAACATTCCCGAGCAGGAACCGCATCCCGGGCAGGCGTTCGCTTCAATTGCCGCAAGCTGTTCGTCGCTGATGGTTTTCTGCTTGCAGGCGGCCACGCCTTCAAACACGCTGATCAAATCAAGGACTTTGCCGTCCGGCGCTTTGCCGGCGGCCATAGGGCCGCCGCTGACGAAAATGGCGGGGATGTTCGCGCGCATCACGGCCATCAGCATTCCCGGCACTATTTTGTCGCAGTTGGGAATGCATACCAGGGCGTCAAAACAGTGGGCGCGCACCATTGACTCCACGCTGTCGGCGATCAATTCGCGGCTCGGGAGCGAATATTTCATCCCGGCATGGCCCATGGCGATCCCGTCGCAGATGGCAATGGTATTGAATTCAAACGGAATTCCCCCGGCATTGCGGATATGTTTCGCAACAAAACGTCCGACCTGGTTCAGATGCATATGTCCCGGAACAATCTCGGAAAACGAGTTGCAGATTCCGATAAAAGGTTTGTCAAAATCCTCATCCTTGACACCCAATGCCCGCAACAAGCTGCGGTGGGGGGCCCTTTCCAGTCCTTTTTTAATCCGATCGCTGTTCATGCGCTTTTCCTTTCCATAGGGGATTAATCAACTCAAACAAAACGATATTTCAGAATGCACCACAAGGCGCGGATGCCGTCCCGCCAGGTGATTTTTTTCCCGTCCGCATAATCGCGGCCGTAATAGGAAACCGGCACCTCGTATATTTTCCATCCGCCGCGGGCGAGTTTGGCCGTGAGTTCAACCTCTACGCCGAACCGGTCCTCCCGCAAGGCGATGGAGTCAAGCGCTTGCTTTCTGAAAACCTTATAGCCGACTTCCATGTCGGAGAGGTTTAAATCGGTCATTATATTGGACAGCATGGTTAAAAACCGGTTGCCGAGCGAATGCCAGAAAAAAATGGCGCGGTGCGGGCCGTTGCCGCTAAAGCGCGAGCCGAAAACCACGTCGGCATAACCATTCAGGATCGGCGCGAGCAAGGCCGGATAATCGCGCGGGTCGTATTCCAGGTCGGCATCCTGGACCAGGACGATATCGCCGGAAGCCTCTTTGAATCCGCTGCGCAAGGCGGCCCCCTTGCCGCGGTTGCTTTCATGATAGACAAATTTCGCCTTCGGATATTCCCCCTGCAGCGCGCGGAGAATATCGCGCGAGCCGTCCGTGGAACCGTCATCAACAAAAATCAGCTCTTTTTCCATGTTGATTTCAACATCCCGGACCGCCCCGGCCACCCGGGTAATGGTGCCGGCCTCGTTATAAACCGGAATAATTACGCTTAACTTCATTCTTCAACCGCCGATAAGACCGAATCGGATCAACAGCCGGAACGCGAGATGATTCAAAACCAGGCTGTACAGGCAAGAAAAAAAATCGTCGGCCACGATGCCGAGCCCGCCGGGCAGGGCCTGCAGACGCCGCGCGGGAAACGGTTTGAGGATGTCAAAAACGCGGTTGGTGAGGAAAGCCATGACAAGGACCGGCGCGCAAACCGGCAGGCCGATCATACAGATTGGGAAGGTCAGATATTCATCGGCGACAATGCGTCCATCGTCTTTATGCTGGAAATATTTTTCAGCCAGATCGCACAACGGCACGGCCGCGGCGGCCAGCGCCGCGGCGCAACATATCTGCCAGATAACCGGACCGGACCAGACCCCGGCCAGGCAAAACATCAGCAAGACGCCCGGCAGGGTACCGGTGGTCCCCGAGGCCACCGGGCTCAGGCCCAGGCCGAACCCGGTGGCCGCGGCCAGCAGCGCGTATTTCACGAAACGCGAAACGCAACCGGCCGGATATTCAAAAAAATCTCTATAAATGCGTTTCACGATTACCGCTTCAAGAGTGTTATGAGCATCCCATGGAACTGCCGCAGACGAAACAGCGGTAACAGGAACCATTGCGCACGGTGATCGCGCCGCATTGATCGCAGACCGGGGCGTCGCCCGGATCAATCGTGCCCTGCTTGTAAAGCATTTCCTCAGCGTTGCCCGGCTTTCGGCCGGCCGTTTGCGCCGCCGGCTGCTTTTCGGCCGTTTTTTCAGGCCGCCATTCCGGGAGCGCGGCCTCGCTTTTGCCGTTGGGGAAAGTCAGCGCCAGCCAACGGAAAATATAATCAACGAGCGACTTGGCATACGGAATTTCAGGATTCTTGGTAAAGCCGCTCGGCTCAAAACGGCTGTGGGTGAATTTATCAATCAGCGTGGACGCCGAGACGCCGTACTGGAGGCACATGGAAATAGCGGTCCCGAACGCATCCATAATTCCGCCGACCGTGCTGCCCTCTTTGGCCATGGTGATAAAAAGCTCGCCGGGCGAGCCGTCTTCATACAGCCCGACCGTCAGATATCCCTGGTGTCCGGCGACTTCAAACTTGTGCGTGATGGATTTGCGCGTGGACAACATTCGCCGGCGGAACGGCTTGGGGGAAACGACCTCGGGCATTGCGCCCTGTCCGGACGCGGACTTATCGGCGCTCACCGGCTGAATGCCCTTGGAGCCGTCGCGATAAATGGCAACCGCTTTCAGGCCGAGCTTCCAGCCGTCAATGAAAACCTGCTGAACGTCGTCAACGGTCGCCGAGGCGGGCATGTTGATTGTTTTGCTGATCGCCCCCGACAGAAAAGGCTGAACCGCGGCCATCATTTTGAGATGGGCATGATAATCAATGAAACGGGTCCCGTTTTTCGGCTTGAAGGCGCAGTCAAAAACCGGCAGGTGCCCGGGCTTCAAACCGGGCGCGCTTTCTATCGTGTCTTTTTCGTCAATGTGCCTGACAATAACCTTGACCTGGGAATCGTCGTAGCCAAGCCGGCTCAAGGCCGCGGGAATGGAGCGGTTGACCAGTTTAAACATGCCGCCGCCGGCCAGCTGTTTGTATTTTATGAGCGCCATATCCGGCTCAACGCCGGTGGTGTCACAATCCATCATAAAGCCGATGGTGCCGGTCGGCGCCAGGACGGACACCTGGGCGTTCCGATAGCCGTGGAGCCGCCCCTGTTCGGCGGCGCGCTCCCAGGTTTCCTGCGCTTCGGCAAGCATACCGGAAGAATCGGCGTCGGGTTTCACCTGTTTCAGGGCGTCGCGGTGCAGTCCGATGACATCAAGCATCGGCTTGCGGTTTTGCGGGAAGGCATCAAAAGTTCCCCGTGCGGCCGCCATTTCCGCCGAGGTTAAATAGGCCGAACCGGTCATGAGCGCCGTTACGGCCGCGGCGAAAGAGCGCCCCTCGTCGCTGTCGTACGGCTTGCCCAGCCGCATAATCAAAGCCCCGAGGTTGGCGTAACCAAGGCCGAGCGGGCGGAAACGGTGCGAATTTTCGGCGATTTCCGGCGTCGGATAACTGCAATTATCCACGAGAATATCCTGGGCGATAATCAGCATCCGGACCGTGTGCCGGAAACGCTCAACATCAAAAACCCGGCGATCGTCGCAGAATTTCATAAGGTTGATGGAAGCCAGATTGCAGGCGCTGTTATCAACGAACATGTATTCCGAGCAGGGATTGCTGGCGTTGATACTGCCGCTGGCCGGACAGGTATGCCAGCGGTTGATGGTGGTATGATACTGGGTGCCCGGATCGCCGCAGAAGTGGGCGGCCTCGGCGATATTCCGCATGATGGTCCGCGCATCAAGCACTTCCGCGATTTTACCGGTGGTAACCGCCTTGGTGTGCCAGACCGCGCCGGCTTCCACCGCCTTCATGAAATCATCCGTAACCCGCACCGAAAGATTGGAGTTCTGGAACATGACCGACGAATACGCCTCGCCGTTGAACGAACCGTCATAACCGGAATTAATCAGCGTCCGCGCCTTTTTCTCCTCGTTGACCTTGCAGTTGATGAACTCCATGATGTCCGGATGTTCCACCTTCAGGCTCTGCATTTTCGCCGCGCGCCGCGTTTTCCCGCCGGACTTGACCACCGCCGCCACCTGGTCAAAAACACGCATGAAACTGAGCGGCCCCGAAGGTGTTCCGCCGCCGGATAATTTTTCGCGGCTGCTGCGCAATGTGCTCAGGTCCGTGCCGGTGCCGGAACCGTATTTGAACAACATCGCCTCGGAAGCGGTAAGACGCATGATGTCCTCCATGCTGTCGGCCACCGACTGGATAAAACAGGCCGAGCCCTGCGGGCGCTTGTAGGAATCGGCCGTCTGTTCTATTCTGGACGTGGCGGGATTAAAGAAGTGGCAGGCCTTGCTGGCGGAAGACAATCCGTAGACCTGGTGCAGGCCGATATTGAACCAGACCGGGCTGTTGAACGCCCCGATCTGGTTAACACAGATGAATGACAACTCGCGGTAAAAAGTTTCCGCGTCGGCGGCAGACGCAAAATAGCCGTCTTTCAATCCCCAGTCGGCAATGGTGCGGGCAACGCGGTGAATGAGCTGGCGGGCTGATTTTTCATGAACATTCGTGCCCTTGGCGCCGTAAAAATATTTTGAAGCCACAACGTTGGTCGCCAGGGCCGACCAGGATTTAGGCACTTCCACGTCGTCCTCTTCAAAAACAACCGCCCCTTTGTCGTTTTTAATGACCGCCTTGCGGCGCTCCCATTCAACCTCGTCAAACGGGTGCGTTTCCTTTTTACTGAATAAAGCCGGGATATGCAGGGCGTCCGGTCTGGCGCGCGCAGTGTTTTCCGCGGCGGAACCGCCGTTGCGGGATGGATTATTGCGCAATTTCTCTTTTTGTTTCATGGAACCATTTATTCCATCGCCATTGTTTCTTCCGCGCCCGCCGTTGTTTTTGCCTGACGGCTGGCCTGTTTTGTTATGCACATTTTCCAGTTCTAAAACCAAGCCAAGAGAATCGCGCGTATTGAGCATAACACCCTCCTAAATACGGAACATATAACGACTTACGCTGTTTCGGCAAGCCACAGATACCGCTATATATTGTTTTAATTCTGTTTAAGCCAAAAAAATACCACTATCTGTAGTATATGCAAGAAAAAAAGCAAAAAATCATGGCACATTCAACGTATACGGTCCGCCGCGCGTCTGATATTGCGCGGAAGAGAACCAGACATACCGATCAGAACCAACAATGCAGATCAGGTCGGCCAGTCCGTCGCCGTCAATGTCCCCGGCCGCGGGAAGGCCGGCAATACCCAGATCATACGGGCCGCAACGCGTCCGGTATTGATCCGAAGAAAACCACACGTGCCAGTTTGAGCCGGCGGCCATAAGCAGGTCGGCCAGCCCGTCGCCGTCAACATCCCCGGCCGCGGGAAGGCCGGCAATGCCCAGATCATAAGGACCGCAATGCGTCCGGTATTGATCCAAAGAAAACCACACGTGCCAGTTTGAGCCGGCGGTCATAAGCAGGTCGGCCAGCCCGTCGCCGTCAATGTCCCCGGCCGCGGGAAGGCCGGCAATGCCCAGATCATACGGGCCGCCGCGTGTCCGGTATTGCCCCGTGGAAAGCCACACGTGCCAGTTTGAGCCGGAGACAACAATCGGATCGGCCCGCCGGTCGCCGTCAATGTCTCCGGTTAAGGAGATGCCGGCAACCCCCAGATCATAAGGGCCCTGGCGCGCCTGGTATTGCGATGAGGAAAACCATATATACCAATCCGAACCGGCGACGGCAACCAGGTCGGTGATTTCGTCCTTGTCAAAATCATCGGCGGGCGCGGCATCGGCTTCCGACTGATAAATTGTTCTGCCCTGGCCCGCGGCAATGAAGGTGCCGTTGCCGTAAGCGACGGCTTCAAGATCCGCGCTGGTGTCAAAGGCAAGGTTGGTCCAAACACTGCCGTTGACGGACGACGCCAGCGCGCCGTTCGCGCCCGCCGCCACAAAACGATCATGCTTGAAATCAACGGCGTTCAGGGCCGATGACACCCCGGAAGGAACGTTGCTCCAGGCAACGCCGTCCGGAGAACAATAGATTCTGCCGCCGTCGCCCACGGCGACGAACCGATTGTTGCCATAAGCAACCGCCCGGAGGTGCGCACAGTAAGGCTTGGCCTGCTCGTCCGCATTGACATTGCGGTTGGTCCAGCTTAATCCGTCCGGCGAAGTGACGAGCGTGCCGTATTCTCCAACCGCGAGAAATTGATTCTGCGCATAGGTGATGCCGAAAATCCAGCGGCTGACTCCGGTCTCCGCCGCAATCCAATCAACGCCGTTTGAAGAAACCACGGCGCAGCCATCCTGGCCGGCGGCCACGAACTTATCAACCCCAAAAACGATGCAGGACATGGATTTGCCGACCGGCGAATCGCGGTTGGTCCAGGTCAGTCCGTCGGGCGAAGTCATGAGAGCGCCGCCCGAGCCGCAGGCCGCGAACTGATCCGCGCCATAGGCCACCGCCGAGTAATGCGGGCGGCATGGCTTGGCGTCCATAAACATTAACGGCTGATTAGACCAGCCGGCTCCGTCTTCGGAGGTCATGACAAGCGCATTCGGCCCGCCGACGGCCACAAACCGGCCGTTGCCGTATGCAACCGCCTCAATACAGTCGGTATATTCCGGCATCCTGCGGGTCCAGTTTAAATGGTCGGGCGAAGTAACAACATATCCCTCGGAACCAACCGCCACGAATTTTCCATCCTGGAAAATAATATCGCTGTACCAGGTTCCCATGCCGGTATAAAGGAGCGTCCAGTCAACGCCGTCGACGGAATAAAGGGTTTTGCCGGACGAACCGGCGGCGACAAAGAATCCGTCCGCGCAAGTGACGCATGAAAAGGTATACGAAATGCCCGTAACCATTGAAGTCCAGTCAACGCCGTTGGTGGAGGTCAGAACCGTGCCGCCGGAGCCGCACGCGGCGAACTGTCCGTCTTTAAAAACCACGCCGGATAAAGAAGCGGACGACTCCGTCGCCCGGTTTGTCCAGGCAATTGCGTCCGGCGAAGTGATAACCGCGCCATCCGGCCAACCCACCGCAACGTACTGCCCGTTGCCGAAGGTTACATCCTCCAGCGTCTTTGAAATTCCGGTAGTCTGCGGCGTCCAGACGGCGCCGTCGGGCGAAGTAGCGACCAATCCTCCCGAGCCGATTGCCACAAAACGGTTGTTCACAAAGCGGATATTGCTGAAATCGCCGGACACGCCGGTATCGCGCGCGGTCCAGACAAGATCGTCGGATGCGGTCGCGGCGAAGCCGTCGCCGCCCACGGCCGCGAAGCGGCCGTTGCCGTAAGCCACGCCATGCAAATCATTTGTCAGACCGGAATCGCTATGCGTCCAGACCAGACCGTCGGCGGAGGTTAAAACCGCGCCGTGCTTGCCAACCGCCACATAGATCGTTCCATTGCAGGCCGCGCCGCTGAGATCAACAATGGCAGACGCCGGCGAACGCAATTGCCAGTTGCCGGGCGCGGCGCCGCAATTCCGGGCCGCCGCGCCGAACACCAACACAACAAACAAGCTGAAAAATGAGCGCATGAAACATCCTCCTGTGATTTATTGTTGTCCGTACCTCCGCCGTTTATTCAGACCGTATCGCCGCAAATAAAAACCCCCCGGTCAGGCCAATTCTATCCGCGCCCGGAGCGTTTTGTCAACCGGTTTTACCGCCTGACTGCGATGAAAATACCGCCGTCTTTGACTCCCGGCGCCTGAATTTGAAAACAAGCGGGGCGCCTTCCAGGCCGAAAATTCCGCGGAGAGAATTTTCCAGATACCTCTCGTAATTTTCAGGCGCCCGGGCGGGATCATTGACAAAAACCAAGAAGGTAATCGGCC
Source organism: Kiritimatiellia bacterium (assembly GCA_028715905.1). Classification (NCBI taxonomy): domain Bacteria; kingdom Pseudomonadati; phylum Kiritimatiellota; class Kiritimatiellia; species Kiritimatiellia bacterium. The sequence goes on along the minus strand of JAQUQV010000004.1, from coordinate 60,234 downwards.
GCACCGCGGTCTGGACGGCGTAAAAAACCTTCAGCCTTTTGCCCCGCACCAGCGGCGGCTGGAAACGCGCGCCGATTTTTTCCAGGGCGCGATTGAGGATGCCGGTGGGGATTTTTTTCCGGTTCTGTTCCGCGACATAGTTTATTGTTTCAATTATCTCCCCCGTATTGAACCCCGTGGCGGCGGAGACGCAGACCACCGGCGCAAAATTCATGAACGGCAAAACCGCATAAAGGGCCTTGCGGCAGGCGCTCCGGGACGCCCGCGGCGTGAGGTCCCATTTATTGACGATAATCATGCAACCCTTTTTCCGGGCCATTATTTGCGCCGCGATGTTTTTATCATAGGCGGTCGGCCCGACGGTCGCGTCAATCACCAGCGCGGCAATATCCGCGGAACCGATGCTTTCCAGGGCGCGCAGGCGCCCGAACCCGTCAACGGCGTGTTTGAGCTTGTTTGCGGCGCGCAAACCGGCCGTGTCAATCAGGATATATCCGCCCGGCGGCGCGCCAGATTTTGCCGTCAACGGAACGGCGATGCTGTCGCGGGTCGTGCCCGGCTCGCCGGACACGATCACGCGTTCGCCGCGCGCGAGGCGGTTGACCAGCATGGATTTACCCACGTTCGGGCGCCCGACAACGGCCACGCGCAACCCGGGCAAAGCCTCCTCCGCGCCGGGAGGAAAAAGGGCGGACAATTTTTCAATCAAATCTTCAAACCCGCGGTTGTGCAGCGCGGAAACGGGAAAAACCGGGAACCCGAATCTTTCAAAATCAAGCGCGTGAAAGTCAAGCTCGGCGTTATCGGCCTTGTTGACGGCCAGCAGGACCGGCAAGGCGCTTTTATGAAGCCGGGCGGCCGTTCTCTCGTCCGCCGCCAGCACGCCGGCCCTGGCATCAACGACAAAGACGACCGCGCCGGCTTCGCGCAGGGCAAGGCCAACCTGGCGGCGCACGGCCGCCTCAATGGAAACGGCGCTTTGCTCCCATTCGTTTCCGGCATCCGCGTTTTCACCTTCCGGCAAAACAAGCCCGGCCGTGTCAACCAGATCAATCACACGCGGCTGCGCCGCGTTATCGGCGCGGCGGCTTTGAAGCCGGACGGGACAGATAATCCGGTCGCGGGTGACGCCCGCCTCCTCGTGGACGATGGCGATCCGGCGGCCGGCCAGCCGGTTGAAAATAGACGACTTGCCGACATTCGGACGCCCGATGATGGCCGCCATGGGTCTGTTTTGAGGCTGCATGGAATCTGTTTATAGCAGGCATTAAACGCCATGTGGAGTTTAATTTGCGGAAAGACCGAAAATTAATTCTATGCCTTTAAGAACGGCGACCATCACAAGGAAATACCCGGCCAGAATCCACAGATAAACGCGCCAATTCCGGCGATAATTGAACTGCCGCGCCGCATCGGCATGATAAACCAGCGTTTCCAGGTTCGGAACCACCCGCGCGCGGAACAGGAAGCTTGCTCCGTATCCGATCCCAAACGTTACCAGGCAGCCGCTGACGTTCCACCAGAGCCAGGAGACGCCCGGCAGCAGAAGCCAGGTCATGAGGTTGGCGCCGAATCCGGCCGCGATCCCGATCATGACGCCCGGGTCGTTGGCGCGCCTGGTCAGGATGGCCAGGAGAAACGCGGCCAGGATCGGGCCGTTGACGAGCGAGCTGATCTTGTTGATGGCCTCAATGATGGAAGGGGAAATGTCGCCGACAAAAAATGAAAAAGCCATGCAGAGAATTCCCCAGCCGACGGTTATCAGCCGGCCCCAGCGCATCAGCTCGCGTTCTCCGAAGGGCTCGGAACGGAAACGTTCAACCACGTCGCGGATCGTCAGGGCGGAAAGCGAGTTGATCGTTGAATCCAGCGACGACATGGCCGCGGCGAACATGGCCACCATGATCAAGCCGATCACGCCATGTGGCAGAACATGCAGGCAGAAGGAAGGCACCGCCAGATTGTAGTTCACGGCGTTGGTGGCAGGATCGGCCAGATAGCGCAGGAAATCCGGATGCTTGATCAGGTAGGCGCCGATCGCCACCCCGATCAGGCAATAGGTCAGGGTCAAGGGAAACCGCAGCATCCCGTTGATAAAAAGCGCCATGTTGGTGCCGTCCACGTCCCGCGTTGAAAGCCCGCGCTGGACCTGGGTCTGGTCGCAGCCGTAATAACTCAGGTAGAGAAAGAATCCGCCGAGCAGCATCGGCCAGAAAGCGAACGGGTTGGCGCCGGAAAATCCCATGCTCCCGAAATCAAGCGTGCGCGCCTTGTCAACCGGGAAAACAGCGATAATCTCGCGCCAGCCGCCAGCCAGATGCACGGCGTAGACCAGGCAGACCGCAATGCCGGCGTAAAGAACAATCATTTGAATCACGTCCGAATAGATATCGGCCCGGATGCCGCCCAGGAATTCATATACCAGCGCCACGGCGCCGATCAGCAGCACCGCCGCCCAGAACGGCAAACCAATCAATTGCTGGATGACCAGCGAAATACCGTAGACCGTCACCCCCGTGGAAAAGGCGCGCAGGAACTGAAAAAGGAGCGAAAGCATCATCCGGCTGCCCGGCCCGAAACGACGTCCCAGATATTCATAGACCGACACGACGCGCTGGCTCCGGAAAAACGGCAAAAGAAACATCATGATGCCGATCATCGCCAGCGGCACGGCCAGTTCGTATTGCAGCCAGAGCAGGCCGCCGACGGCTATGACGAAGGCGGGCGCGCCCATCAGGCTGTTGGTGGAACACTGGGTGGCCAGGATGGATATCCCGATCGCCCAGTGGCCGACCCGGTTGCCGCCCACGAAATAATCCCTGCCTGTCCGCTGGGTCCGGCCCAGCCACAGGGACAAACCGATCATGCCGAGCATGTAAACGGCGACAATACTCCAGTCCAGCGCATTCATTATTGTTGACCGCGCAATAACCCCAACCCGGCATAGCCGGAACCATAAAGGGTTCCGGCTATGCCGGGTGATAACTTTCTGATACAACAGCCTCCCAACAAGGAGGTTCACTATGCAAACATCTTTTCTTGAACGACATGCCGATGATATTCTCGGCGCCTATTCGTGTTTCGACCGGATCATTAGCAAGGTGGAACACCGCGACGGCACCGCCTGTTTCAATAATCTCTTTGACGAAGACGATGAACAGGTCTTCCTGACGGTGGCCCAAGGCCAAGCCCAATCCTTCGGGTTCCGCAACGCCGACCTGCGGAAACGACTGGACAAAACATCGGCGCAAATTTCGCGCATTTGCCAGCGTCTGCGCTACCATGGACTGATCAAAAAAGCTGTCTGTTCCTACAAGTATCATTTGACTGCTCTCGGTCAATTAGGCCGCCAAAAGGCGGCAACTGTTATTTTTCGCATGTAGGGGGCGTGCTTGTCGCGCCCCTTCAGAGGGCTTCGACGAGCGAAGCCCCTACAAAAAATAGACAACATTGAAATTCCTATACGTTGAATTAGGTCCCCGATCGCGAAGCGCATCGGGGGCAACTATTATCCCGTTCGACGTAGGGGCTTCGCTTGCGAAGCCCTTCCGGCGGGCGTCGTCAAGCGACGCCCCTACGGGATTTTCGGACGAACATATGTCTTTGAAATTCCTATGCCTTAAATTAATCGTCGCTGCCTCCTTGAAATTAAAGAAAATGACGCTTATTCCATTATTACGCGGTCAGCTTCTGCCAGCATGATCATAATCAGAAAATATTTGCAATAAAATCCTGCGCTTCTTGCGCAGAATTTTATTGATAACTGTTTAATGCCGCCTGGCGCTTGGCGTCATCGGCAAGATAAACCGTCTGGCTCGGGAAGGCAAACTCAATGCCTTCGGCGTTGAAGCGTTCCAGGATCAGAAAATTGACCTGTTCGGAAAATGCCATGTATTTCCAGTAATCCGGCGGGTGATACCAGTAAAGCATCATGAGATTCAGGGAAGAATCGTTGAAGCCGCTGAAAAAAACGCGCGGGGGAAATTCGGGGTTCATGCCCTCGTGATTGCTTAAAATTTCCTTGATGATATCCAGCGCGCGTTGAACTTTTTCAGGGGACGTGCCGTAGGTGATAGTGATGTTCGCCAGCCGGCGGATATACGGACGCTTGCCGATGTTCTGCAAGGTTTTGTTGACCATCTCCGAATTCGGGATGGTTACCTGGTGCCCTTCCAGCGTGCGGATTCGCGTTGAACGAAAACCGATGCGTTCCACCGGACCGTCATGCCCGTCAAAGACGATCCGCTCGCCGATCTCAAACGGCTTGTCCGCAAGAATGACCAGCGAGCCGAAAAAGTTTCTTATCGTGTCCTGCCCGCGAGCGCGACGGCCAGACTGCCGACCCCCAGCCCGGCCAGGATGGTGGTGATGCTCTTGCCGCTGATTTGCTGGATAACATTGACCAGCACCAGCACAAAAACGGTGATCCGGAGACTTTTACCAACCAGCGGCGCGAGCACGTCGTCCACTTTGCTTTCGGTTTTCGCGGCAAGATTGAGGAGATAATGGTCAACGACATCAACCAGCGCGTAAAGCGCATAGCCGATGGCAATGGCGTTCAGGATGTAACCGACGGTCTCGGCCGCGCTTATGATAGCCGGACCGGCGCTCGCCAGCGCGGTTATGCCGAACCACCAGCCCAGCGTAAAAGCCGCCATGACAACCGGCCGCGCCAGCGCGGCGCAGGCCAGGCCCGGCAATTCCCGGCCCCGGGCGCGCGAATGTTTAGCCGCCCGCTCCATGAAAAAACGGGCCAGCCGCCCCGCGACAAGGGCCAGCAAAATTGCCGCAAAAAAAACAAGGACACGCCATATCTCAATGCCGGCAATGCTGGTCTGAAATAAAAATTCCCGCATAGGTTCGGATATTATCCATATTTTCCCGGACCTGTCCACAAAATGCGGCGAATAAAATCAGGAAAATTTTTACCGATGGGAAAATGGAATGATGATTTTCAAACTGGCGCTAAAACCGCCAGTTCATGAAATTCAACAACCGATCGCAGCACGCCGGAATGCATGCCGGACCGTTTTAAAAATCGCTTCACCGGAATTTGCCGGCCGCCAACAACCCCCACGCCGCCAGAATCACAAAGACAAGCAGAACCGCGACAATCAAAAACTGCGTGGCGGGGCGGTAGAAGTCGGGGTTGAAAGTTTGCCGTCCGGCCGCGTGGCTGAAAATAACGGCCGGATTATGCCGGAAAGCCGCCAGAGAGCGGACGAGGCCGGAAATGAAGGTTTCGGCGGCGCTAAACACAGCATCCACGGTATCCACAAAATAGCGCCGCACCGGTCGTGCCGGCCAGCGATAAAACCAATCTGTATCCAAGGTTATGGTTGATGTTCCGGCCAGTTTTTCCCTTAAAACCCAGAAACCCACAAAAGTAAATATCAGGATTTGGGTGGTTTCCGCCAGATGGGCAATGGTGTAAGGCCGGTAGTCAACAGAATAAGGCAATATTCGGTAGAGTAAAGAGGGCATGACTCCGTAAAGCATGCATAGAAATGCCGCCAGGGCCATTCCGATCAGCATATTTTTAGGCGCTTTCAGGGGCGTGATGCAACGATCCTCGGCATACCAGGTAAAATACGGCAACTTCAATCCGGTATGAAGAAATGTTCCCATCGAGGCAAGTAATAAAAGAAGCACTGCCCACCCGTAATGGGCCTCGCCAGCCGCGGCAACCACCATGGATTTGCTAATAAATCCGTTGAATAACGGAAACCCGGAAATGGAAAAGGCCCCGATCATATACAGCCAGAGCATCAGCGGTTGGGACTTTGCCAAACCGCCCAATTCGGTAAGCTTGCTTTTGCCGGTGGTCTGTAAAACCGCCCCGGCACCCATGAACAGGAGCGCTTTATAAAGGATATGACTGAAAGCGTGGGCGGTTGAACCGTTTAAAGCCATCTCGGTTCCGATTCCCACCCCGGCCACCATGTAGCCCACCTGGCTGACGATATGATAGGCAAGAATTTCGCGGATATCATTGGCTAGCACGGCGAACACCACGCCGTACAGCGCCATCATCACGCCTAAGTAAAGCAGAATTTCCCAGCCGGGAAAAAGACGGATCAGCACATACACCGCCGTCTTGGTGGTGAGCGCACTCATAAACACTGCGCCGGTAACCGTGGCTTTGGGATAGGCGTCCGTGAGCCAGGCATGCAGGGGCGGAACCGCCGCATTCAAGGCCACTCCGGCCATGATAAACCAGGCGGCCGCGGACCCGTCCGGCAATAATTTTTCCAGAAGCAATGAGTTGTTCTGAAGATAATACAGGAGAATGCCGGCAAAAAGCAGGCCGCCACCGAAGACATGCATCAGTAGGTAGCGCATTCCCGCCCGGCCGGACTCGGGCGTACGCCGCGCCCAGACCAGGAATGTTGAGGCCACCGCCATAATTTCCCAGAAAATAAACAGGGTAAAATAATCACCGGCAAACGTTACGCCCAATGCGCCGGCAGCATAGAGCAGGGCCGTGCTTTGCTGGCCGGTGTCCCGCAGATGAAACGCGTAAATACCACCGATAAAAACGATCAGGCTGAACACGGTGCCAAACACCCGGCTGAGAGAATCAGCCTGGAAAAGGATCAGTTGATAGTCCATGACCCGGATGGCGACCGCCGGCTCGCCCGGCAGGGCCCAGACCGCATAGAGGGCCAGCAGCGGAAATGCCAGAAAGAAAAACGACCGATGCGCACGGGGGAGCAACGGCAATGCCAGCGCGCCCAAGACAAGGATAACCGCGGGAAGAACCGCCATCCTTGCCGCCGCAAAAAAGAGTTCAGTCAACATCATCGTAGTAATCCTCTTTTCTCTGCAGGAACAGTTTGCCAAGCGTTTTTGCAAACACGATGATCAGGACGCATCCGGCGAAGCCGTAAAAAATATAGAACGCCGGAATACGGTCCCACCAGTAACCATGCGCCGGCTCGCCCGGCAGGGACGCCGCAACAAAAACAGAAAGAAGGGCTATTATGCCCAGCATAATCCAGCGCCATGTGTTCATAGTCCCCCTCCCCCCAGCACGCCGGCGCTGATTTGGACGGCCAGGCGGTAAAAATGGAAAAACAAGTCGGGATTCAGGCCGAGCAAAATGGAAAACAAGGCGGTGATGAGAAGCGGGACCAGCATGGCCGGCGAAGCCTCCCATTTTCCGCGCAGGTTTTCAGCGCCGCCGGGCCGGCGAAACGATTCCGCGGCCGGTTTGCAAAAGGCGCGATACACAACCGGAAATAAATAACCGATGTTGAGCAGTCCGCTGATTATCAGGATGGCAAGCGGGATCCATGTCCCCGCCTGCAGAGAGCCGAGCCCGAGATACCACTTGCTGACAAACCCGTTCAGCGGCGGAATGCCGGCCAGCCCGGCGGCCACCGCGGCAAAGGCCAGAAAAGTCAAAGGCATGATTTTGCCGGCCCCGTCCAATTCGCTGACATTTTCCCTGCGCAAAGTCACATAAATGGCACCGGCGCAGAAAAAGAGCGTGATTTTCATAACGGCATGGCTGGCGATGTGCATGATCCCGCCCGCAAATGCCGCCGGGGATAACAAGGCCGTTCCGAGCGCCACATAGGATAAATGCGCAATGGTGGAGTAAGCCAGCCGCCGCTTCAAATTATCCTGCTTGAATGCCAGCAAAGAGGCCAGAATAATGGTGGCGCCCGCGAACACCGCCAGGATTGTGTTTAATCCGAATGCCCGCATCAGTTCCGGGCCGAAAACGAATCCCGCCACGCGGACAATTCCGAATACGCCGGCTTTCACCACCGCCACCGCATGCAAAAGGGCGCTGACCGGCGTGGGCGCCGCCATGGCGGTCGGCAGCCAGCTGTGGAGAGGCATAATGGCGGCCTTGACCCCCACTCCGCCCAGGAACAGGAAGAACAATGCCGTGAGCGTGCCGGAAGAAAATGAAATATCCGTGAACATGCCGCCCGGTTTGAAATCCAGGCTGCCGTTGATTTGATAGGTCCAGGCCGTGGCGGCGATCAAGAGCACGCCGGCCGTAAGGGTGTAAAGCAGGTATTTTCTACCGGCCAGAACGGCTTCCCTGGTCTCCTTGTGAATGACCAGCGGATAGGCGGCAACGGTCAGGATTTCGTAAAAGACCACGAAGGTCAGCAGGTTGGCCGCAAAGGCAATGCCGATCGTGGCCGAAAGACACACCGTGAAACAGGAAAAATAGCGGGTCTGCTTGTGCTCGGCCAGGCCCCGCATATATCCGATGGAATAAAAGGAAGTCAGAATCCACAGGCCGGAAGAGATTATCGCAAAAAATACGCCGAAGGCATCGGCTTTGAGGGCCAGCTCAATGCCGGGCGAGATTTCCATGAGACGAAAGACCGCCATGCGTCCTTCCAGAACGCCCGGAACAAGCGAAAGAACCAGACCGAATTTTATCAGGCCGGCCAGGATTGTCCAGAACTCCCGCAGGTTGGGATGACGCGAACTGAAAAGAATCAAGGGGACCGCCAGCAAAGAAACCAGCACGGCGCAGAGCGGCACAAAAGATGTATAGACTGTATCCATGCTCATAAAACTTTCGCTTAATTTTGCCCCGCATTCCGGCTGCTGAATTGCGCGCTTTTTATGCTGCTGCCGGAGTTTGGCCGTAAATAATAACGCGGATGTTTTGTAGCACAAACATCCGATTTAGAGAAGCCTGTAATTCGGCCGTCTTTTTTGGTTTGCTTTCCCGCGCTTGAGTTGTTAAAAGTCCGGAATATAAATTCAAATGGAAGATTTCAGCATATGATCACACCCCCTTTACATGAAACCCGATGGCACCAACTGCCGGCGGAAGAAGCCGCCCGGCGGTTGGAGGTAAATTTTCAAGAGGGCCTTTCCGCCGAAGAAACGCAACGCCGCCGGGCCGAGTACGGCCTGAACCAGATGACCGCGCGGCGCGGCACTCCGGCCTGGCTGAAATTCATTCAGCAGTTCAATCAGGCGCTCGTCTACATCCTGCTCGCCGCCGCCGCCGTTTCCGCCGCGATGGGCGAGTGGGTGGATGCGGCCGTCATTTTCGGCGTGGTCATTGTTAACGCCATCGTCGGGTTCATTCAGGAATTCAAAGCCGAACGGGCCATTGAGGCGCTGGCCAAAATGGTCCGCACCGAAGCAACCGTGCGACGCGCGGGCCGCAAACAGCGCGTTCCCTCGGCCGAACTGGTGCCGGGCGATATCGTCCTGCTGCAATCCGGCGACAGCGTGCCCGCTGACTTGCGCCTGTTCGCGGTCCGCAGTCTCCAGGTGGAGGAAGCCGCGCTCACCGGCGAGTCCGTGCCGGCGCAGAAAAACGTCCAGTTGCTGCCCGCCGATACCGTGCTGGGCGACCGCAGAAATTACGGATTCGCCGGCACGCTCGTCACTTACGGCCAGGCCGAAGGCGTGGTCGTCGCCACCGGCAACCGGACCGAGATGGGCCGCATTGCCACGATGATTTCCGGGGCGGTGGACCTGTCCACGCCGCTCACGCGCAAGATCGCCGAATTCAGCCGGCTTCTGCTCTATGTGATCCTTGGCCTGGCAGCGCTGACTTTTGTGGTGGGATTACTGCGCGGCGAGTCAGTGGCGGATATGTTTATGGCGGCGGTGGCGCTCGCGGTCGGCGCGATTCCCGAGGGTCTGCCGGCGGCCGTAACCATCACGTTGGCCATCGGCGTCGCCCGCATGGCCAAGCGCCGCGCCATTATCCGCAAGATGCCCGCCGTGGAAACGCTCGGCAGCACAACCGTTATCTGCTCGGATAAAACCGGCACGCTCACTGAAAATCAAATGACCGTCAGCCGCATCTGGGCCGGCGGGGAGGTGTTTGAAGTTACCGGCGGCGGCTACGAACCAGCCGGTGAAATAATGAGCGGCGGCCGGCATGCGGATTTGAAAACAAGCCCGGCGCTGAATGAATGCCTGCTCGCCGGTTTACTTTGCAATGATTCCCAGCTCGCGCGCCACGAAAGCCGGCTAAAGGTGGAAGGCGATCCCACCGAAGCCGCGCTTATCGTGGCCGCGCAAAAAGCCGGATTTGACCCTCAGGAAACCGCCGCGCGCCTCCCGCGCGTGGATGTGATCCCTTTTGAGTCCGAGCACATGTTCATGGCCACCCTGCACCGCGACGGCGGCGGCCGCACGATCTACAAGAAAGGATCGCTGGAACGTTTGCTGGCCCGCTGCGCCAAAGTCCTTGACGGCGCCGGAAACGAAATCCCGCTTGATGCCGGCGCGGCCAATCGCGCCGTTGAAGAAATGACGGCGCAGGGACTGCGCGTGCTGGCCTTCGCGCGCCGCCGCGTCCCGGCGGACCACGCAAAGCTCGCGCATGAAGACGTGGCGGGCGGCCTCACCCTGCTGGGACTGCAGGGCATGATTGATCCGCCGCGCACGGAAGCCATCCGCGCGGTAGCGCAATGTCAAAGCGCCGGAATTGAAGTAAAGATGATCACCGGAGACCACAAGGGCACGGCCAGCGCCATCGGCCGGCAACTCGGCCTGCACGGCGGAAAAGGCAGCACCGGACAAGCGGAGGCCGTAACCGGCGGCGAACTGGAGCAAATCCCCGACGATCAACTGGCGGAAACCGCCGAACGCGCGGCCATATTTGCGCGTGTCGCGCCCGAGCAAAAACTGCGCCTCGTGCGCGCCCTGCAAAGCCGCGGCCACATCGTGGCCATGACCGGCGACGGCGTGAACGACGCCCCCGCTCTCAAGCAGGCCGATATAGGCGTGGCCATGGGAATCACCGGCACGGATGTGGCCAAGGGCGCGGCGGACATGATTCTGGCCGACGACAACTTTGCCTCAATTGAGGCGGCGGTGGAGGAAGGACGGAATGTATTTGACAATCTTACCAAGTTCATCACCTGGACCATGCCGACCAACGGCGGCGAGGGACTGCTCATCCTGGCCGCGATTCTTCTCGGCACGGCCCTGCCGGTCCTGCCGGTCCAGCTCTTGTGGATCAACATGAGCACCGCCCTGCTGCTGGGCCTGATGCTGGTTTTTGAGCCCAAGGAACAGAGCCTTATGTCGCGGCCGCCGCGCGATCCCGGCCAGCCGATTCTGACTCCGCTGTTAATCCTGCGGATAGCGCTCGTCTCAATTTTCATGGTCGCGGGCGGATTTGCGGTCTTCCTCATGGAAAAGAACCAGGGCACAACCCTGCCCGAGGCCCGGACCGCGGTGGTTAATACGATCGTTATCGTGGAAACATTCTACCTCTTGAACTGCCGTTCGCTCACGCGCTCGTTTTTCTCGCTGGGCTTCTTTTCCAACATGTGGATCGCGGGCGGCATAGCGACCATGCTCGCGGCGCAACTGCTCTTCACCTATGCGCCTTTCATGAACAAGTTGTTTCACAGCGCGCCGATCAGCGGGCCGGCCTGGATAAAAATTACCGCCATCGGGTTGATTATCTTCACGGCAATTGAAATCAAAAAGCGGCTTGGCGCGCGGCGGCGGCCGGCATAGCCCCGGCCGGGCATTTGACTTGGTTGTGCCGCGGTTTGCCGGAACGACTTTCAGCCTGACAACCCAACGTCAAACCCGGAATCAGCCGGAAGACGGCAGGATACCCCCGAAATTCTCACATGCCCGCGGGGAGCATCGGCAGAATCAGTTTTTTAACTATCACAGCATTGAACAATCCCAATGCCAGGATGCCGAGCGCCAGCGCCAGGGTTGGCGCCAGCAATGAAGGCGAGGCTTCACTTTGCGGCCCGGCAAGCTCCGCCCCGGATCGCGCTTCCGGAACGGAGGCGCCGGAAGGCCGGAGATAGACCCGCTCCAGTATGTTGAAAAAATAGACTGCGTTCAAGAGACTGCTGAGCAGAATAACCGCCAGGAAAATCCAGTTGTTTGCGTCAATGGCGGCCAGGGCCAGGTACCACTTGCTGAAAAAACCGGCCAGGGGCGGGACGCCGATCATGGAAAGGGCCGCGACCGTAAAGGCCGCGAAAGTCCAGGGCATTTTCCTGCGGTATGATTCGTTCAAGGCGGAGATCAGGGTATGTCCGGCCCGGGCGCGGAGATTGCCGGCCACCAGGAACAGGCAGGCTTTCATGAACGCGTGATTGAGCACATGCAGGACCGCCCCGATCAATCCCAGGGGCGAGGCAAGGCCAATCCCCATGCCGATATAACCGATCTGCGCCACACTGCTGTAAGCCAGCATGCGCTTCAATTCCGTCTGGGTCATGGCCATTATTGAGCCGTAAATGATTCCAAATGCGGAAAGCCAGCCGATCACGGTTGTGACGGGAAAATCACGGCTCACATACTGGACACCGAAAATATAAAACAACACGCGGATAATGGCATAGGCGGCGATTTTGGTTCCAAGAGGCGCCAGAATGGCCACGGAGGTGGAAGGCGCATAGGTATAGGCGTCCGGCAGCCAGCCGTGCAGGGGAAAGACCGCCATTTTAATGCCCAGGCCGATGGTCATCAGAGAGACGGCTGTGAATAAAACCGGGGCGCCGGAAACATGGGGAAGAATGCGCGCAACATCCGCCATGTTCAGGGAGCCAGTGGCCAGATAGAGAAAGGCAAGCCCCATCAGGTAAAAAGAAGCGCCCAGGGTGCCCATGATCAGGTACCGGAAAGCGGCCACCGGCGACCGCTTTTCGCCCAGGCCAACCAGGCCGTATCCCGCCAGCGAAGCGATTTCCAGAAAGACATAGAGATTAAAAAAGTCTCCCGTCAGCACAATGCCGTTGAATCCGCACAATAAAAGCATCAGGACGGTGTAGTAAGGGGCCTCTTTTCCGGCCAGCTCAAGCGGCACGGAACGGCGGGAATGAATCAGGACGGCCAGAGAAATCAAAGCCATCACGGCGGTTACAAAGGCCGAGAGGGGATCCAGGACATATTCAATCCCGATGGGCGGAGGCCATCCGCCAAAACAGTAATGGACCGCTCCGGCGCACAGCGCCAGGGGAATATTAAATATGGCGACCGAACAAGCCGCGGCGGCGGCGAAAAGCGCCAGCGGATAAGCCGTCCTTTTGCGGCGCATGCCCGCAAGGGCGATAAACAGAGAAGCGGCCAGATAAATAACCGGGATCAAAGCCGGCGAATTCGGGAGAGTCATTTCATCCTGTCAATTAAGACATTTTCTTCAAGAGTTTTATAATTGCGATAGATAATAATCAGCAGGGCCAGCGCCACTCCCAGGGTGGCCACCCCGACCACGATGGCGGTCAGCATAAGGGTATGGGGCAGAGGATTGATATAATTGGCCGCCTGTGAGCAGGGTATTTCGGGAACTATGACCGGCACCGTGGCATTCCACTTTGAGGCGATGACCACCCAGAAAAGGATGATGGCCGACTGCAGGATGGTCATGCCGACCAGTTTTTTGACCAGGTTTCTTTTCATAATCATCCCATAGAGTCCGATGGTCAAAAGCGCCAGGATAAACCAATAGGCATAATGGCCAAGCAAAAAATCAAGCATTGTCCGTGTCCTCCAGAAGATTATCACAAATTCCAACCAGAATCGCCATGACCGCCAATCCCACGCCGATTTCAATGATAAGAATACCGTAAGAACGCAGCACGGCCGCGCCGTATCCGGCCAGCGGTAGAAATTTGTAGTCCAGAAAATCGCCGCCGGCCAGCATGGCCGTCAGCCCGGTCCCGAAAAAAATCAACACTCCCAACGCCCCCAAAGGGATGGCGCGGGATGATTGAAACTGCGGTTGAGCGTTCCTGATGCCGGAAGTCAGCCGCGTTAGAATCAAGGCGGCGGCCAGCATAGCGCCGCCCTGAAAACCGCCGCCGGGACTGTAATGGCCATGAAAGATCACATAAATCCCGAAAAGCATGATAAAAGGAGTCAATAAACGGCTCACCAGCAGGGTAATGGGATCATTTTCAGACTGTCGCATGGTTTTTCTTCTCCGGCCGGAACAGAATCAGAAAACAGATCAGGCCGGCGGTCAAAATCACGGTCTCTTCCCCCAGGGTATCGTAACCGCGATAATCCGCCAGCACCACGGTCACGATATTGGGAGTATGGGCGTCTTTATACGCATTATGAATATAATAATTGGCGGCGTTCGGCGTGCCGGCCGGACTGAAATCACGGTTGAAAGGCGCGTTCAGATCGGCGCGGCCGGGCAGACCGGCGGCGGCATAGAGCATCAGCCCGAGAAACGCAGCCAGCAGTAAAAAATTAATCCATTTCAATCCTGGCACCTCCGGGTGGTTTTAAAAATGGCTATGACGAGGAAGACGCCGACAATGCCGGCGCCCACGACCGCCTCGGTAAAGGCCACGTCAATCGCTCCGATTGAAACAAAAATCAGCGCGGCCAGAAAACTGTAGACGCTCAAGATCACCACCGAAGTCAGCAGATCCCGGACGGAAAGCGCGATGACGGCGGTAACAATCAGGAAGACAAAGAGCGTGATTTCCAGTTCCCAGTGCATTTTATGCCTCCCCCCCGGAATCCGGCTCATCCCCGCGGAACCATGGCTTCAGGCCGGACACAATGGCCGACTGGGCCAGGGCATGGGAAGCGGTGGGATTGGTAAGCCCCACAAAGAGCAGGGCAATAACCAGCTTGACGCTGATCAAAGAGAAACCAACATGCACCGCCAACCCGCCCAGTATAAGCATGATTCCCAAGGTATCGTTTTTTCCGATGGCATGGGTGCGCGCAAAAAAGTCCGGCAAACGGATGATGCCGATTCCGCCGATCAGCATGAAAAACGCGCCGGCGCTGACCATGATCACCGCGATAATATCCTGAATATCAGCCATTTTTGGGCCTCGCGGTATTCAAATAACGCGCAATGGCGATTACACTGATGAAATTCAAAGCGGCATAGGCCAGGGCAATATCAACAAACATGTCCATCCGATCGTAAAGAACCCCGATGATGCAGATCAGAACCATGGTTTTGGACCCGATCGCGCCGGCCCCGAGCATGCGGTCCCAGAGGGTCGGCCCTTTCACCACCCGGTAGAGCGGAATAAAAATGATGACGGTAAGAATTACCGCCATAATGGTAAACGGGGTTGCCATTACAACTCCTTTTTTGATTTGATAACTACCAGATCATAAACCGGGCCGGCCGGGCTTTGCGGTCCCGCCGGCGAATAGAGCCGGGCCACCTGCCGTGGCAATGTTCCGTTCACTATACCTCCAAAACTGACGGGGGAAAGCGCATGCACCAGAAATTCATCCTGCCAAATCCGCAAAGTAAGGGTGCCCGGGGTCAAGGTGATTGAATTGCCCAGGATGACCCGCGCGCCCGCGCCGGGCAGGCGTGTCTTGAACCGCAGGAGCACGGGATCGGCCGGCACGCGCGGATGCAGGACAATATAAGCAACCTGCAAACTGGCGACAACAATCTCCTTTACCAGCCAGGGAATAAAGAGTAGGAAGCGAAATAAGTTCAAACGCACGCCGGGAACCTTCTCTTCCCCGGCGGACGGGCGGTTCCGCGTCCGCCGGCTGAGCACGATCACCAGCGCCACCGCCACGGCGCCAATGGCAACATGAAAGACATCCATGATGCCGCTCAATGCCAGCCAGAAACCCATCAGCAAGGCCGCCTGGATAAGAATATTTCTGGAAAAAGCCGGGTTCATTTTATAGCCGCCAAATCAACCGTAACAAAATGAAGATTTATCATAACTGCTGCCGTAAAAAAAGCGATATTTTTTAATGTGCCTGATTTTATGATTAAGCGGAAAAATCTTGACAGATTGTATTTTAATAATTAGCTTTTGCAGTTATTATCAATTCGCACGGCGGCGAACAACCGCGGCCCATTCTGTAAAACGACAAGGAAAATAACAAATGCACATAAAAGCCATCAAAATCAGTCCGGTTTTCAGCGCCGTGGTTATCGGCGCAATTTTTTTCTGCGCATTGAACACCCGGGCCAACGAAGCCAACTACCAACAATATGTCATCGGCGATCGCGCGGCAGGCATGGGCGGCGCCGGCGCGGCTCTGGGCACGGCCCTGGACGCCGCCTATTACAACCCCGCCGGCCTGGCTTACACAAAACAGCGCACCATATCCGTTTCGGCCAGTTTGTACGGCTGGCAGAAATACAACGCCGATGACGCGCTCTATCCGGCCGAAGACGCTAAAACTTCGTCATTCATCACCGTGCCGCCGGCCATGGGCATGGTCTTCTTTGCCGCGCCGCAAACCGCCATCGGCCTGGGCGCTTTTGTGCCCGCGCGCTATTCCCTGTCCGATATCCTGGCCTTCCCCAGGGACCATAACTATTACAACATCACCATTGACGACCAGACCCTGATGATCGGACCTTCCGCGGCGCACGCCTTCTCTGAAAAATGGTCGGTCGGCATCGGGATCTACGGCATTTACCGCAACTACAGTTCCCTCCAGACTGTTTACCTTGACACGATTTCATACACCGGCACGCGAAACCTGAAATACAAAACCTTCGGCTTGCTGGGCATGGCCGGCGTGCAGTATCGCCCCACCGAGCGCTGGCGCTTCGGTCTGTCGGCCCAGTGCCCGGCCATTGACATCTGGGGCAACGGAGAATACCAGGCCAACGAAGAAGCTTATCAGGATGGAGTTTTCATCAAGGATTTCGGCCACGCCGACAATATGGACGCCAAATATAAAATTCCGGCAAAATTCACGGTCGGCGCGGGATGGGAAAAGGAAAAAGCGTTCGGAATCGGGCTTGACCTGACCTGGCACCTGGCTAATTCTTATAACCGGCTCAACGGCACGCTGGACGAAACAGGCGAACCGGCCATCGCGGAATACATCAACCGGTCCGTGGTGGACGTCAATGTCGGCGCGGAATATTACATCGCAAACGCGTATCCCATCCGCGCCGGTTTCTACACCGCCTTCTCCGCCGCCCCCGACGCCGATTTAAAGGAGCAGGAAAAGGGCTACCCCGGCCAGATAGACGAATACGGCCTCACCGCCAGCGTCGGACGCGAGCTGGATAACGTTACGATGTCGCTGGGCGTCAACTACATTTTCGGCTCGGGGGACGACTACGGCTATACCCTTGACGGGGAGCACAACACGGTGGTTCAATCCATCAATACCGCCCGCGAAAAACAGATTTACATCTTTTTTAACACATCCTATATGTTTTAAGGCGGCATATAGCCGCAACCAAATCTTTGGTTGCTCTGGCGTCAGAGGACATGAACAGGAATATCTTTTACGGCACATTGGGCGTTCTGGCGGCAATTGCCGTGATCGCCGGCGGTGTCGGCGCGTTCCGCCGGGAGGCGGGAAAATCACGCCCTGTGCCCGTCCTGATGTACCATGAGGTGGGCGATAAAACCAACAGCGCTTGGTGCGTGCCGGCCAAAATCTTCCGCTCCCAAATGTCCTCTCTGCGCGAACAGGGGTTTCAGACAATATTGCCGTCCGACCTTGCCGCGCACCGCAAGTGGCGCCGCCCCTTGCCGCGGCGGCCGATAATCATCACTTTTGACGACGGTTATCTCTGCAACCTGACGCGCGTTGAGCCCATCCTGAATGAAAACGGTTTCCGCGCCATTATTTACCTGATTACCGGCCGGGTGGCGGAAACGGCGGCGGAGCGGCGGCAGTATGAGGGAAAAGACTGCCTGGTCTGGCCGGAAGCGCTGGCAATGCAGAAGAGACGCACGTTCGTCTTTGGGGGGCATTCGCATACGCACGCAAACCTGGTGGTTGACGCCAATCCCGCCTGGCAGATGGCGGAATGCCGGCGGCAACTGATTCTGCACGGCATTAAAAAACCGCATTCCTTCAGCTATCCCCACGGGGAATACAATGAAAAAACAATCCAGGCCGCCCGAGAGGCCGGGTTCCAGACTGCGGTCGTCTGCCAAGACGCGGTAACATCAATCGGCCCCGGCGCGAACCTCCTCGCCCTGCCGCGCGTGTCGGTCATGGGCGGAAGCCATGAATTCCGGTTCCTGGAAAACAAGCCCGATGCCGGCGGCAAAGCGTTGCTTTGCCGCGTCTCCCATACCGGCATCCCGATTGAAATCACGGCCGGCCTGCGCGGAAACGGCAATGCCCCGGATATATGGCTTCCGGCGCGCGAAGTTTCACGGGGAGATTTTGAACTCCGTTTCGCGCTGCCCGACGATCCGGCCGGCCCCGGACACGGCCTCGTGGAAATATGGGATAAACACCGCCTCTTCAAGCTGGCAACAGCCGGGGCGCAAAAGACAGACCATTAAATTAAGCCGCCAAAAGGCGGCAACTGTTATTTTTCGCATGTAGGGGGCGTGCTTGTCGCGCCCCTTCAGAGGGCTTCGACGAGCGAAGCCCCTACAAAAAATAGACAACTTTGAAATTCCTATGCATTGAATTAGCCCGCCAAAAGCGGCAACTGTATTTGATAGACGTAGGCGCCGCATCCCCATGCGGCGATTCCAAACACCAGATGCATCGCCGAACAGGGGTTCGGCTCCTACCCACGATTTTGCGCTCTTTTGCGGCAAGATTAAAATCCCTATACATTTAATTACCACAAAACGGCCGCCAGGAAACCGGCCAGGTCCCGCGCGGCGCGGCGGACCGGCTCTGAAACCGGAGCGCCAAATTCCAGGCTTTTGGGCTGAATGCCGAGAAAGACAAAGGCAAGCTTCGTTTCGGCGGCAAGGTAATCAAGCATCAGTTTCAGCGGAAGTTTATGCGTTGAAAATGAAGCGTCGGCGATTTTTTCAAGCTCAACCAGCGCAACCGCGCCGGCCCGTTTCCCGAGGTCGGCCGCGTCTATTATTATCAAACAATCCGGGCGAAAACGCCTGATTTCACCGGTCAGGTTTTCGGGGGCGGTGCCGCCATTGAACAATTTTAAGACAGGCCCCTTGCGCGCCGGGCGGGCGGCGCCGCCGGCACGCTTGACAAAACGAGTCCGTGATTGCGGGGCGGGATATTTTTTTTTCTGAAGATAGCTCAGCGCCAGCAGGCCGGCGGCGTCATCGCCGCGCAATTCCGAACCGACGCCGAGGACAGCCACCCGACCGTAATTTTCAAGCGCCTTCCGGAGCTTTTGTTTCAGGAGAAGCATTGGTTGCGCCGGCTTGTCCGGCGGACGGCGGCTCGGCCGGCGGCGAAAAGACGGCTTTCAGGTTTTTGCGGTCCAACTGGGCCAGCTCAAATTCAGAAGTGATTTCAAGCGCTTTCTTCGGGCAGACATCAACACATTGCGCGCAATATATGCAACGGTCCAGGCTGATAACCGCTTCAAACCGTTTTTCGCCGATTTTATTTATCTGGATGGCCGCCGAGGGGCAATCCCGCATGCAGAGCCGGCAGCCGATGCACTTCTCCGGATAAAATTTGAGTTTTCCCCTGAAGCGGGGCGGCAGGGACACCCGTTCAAAAGGATAACGGTGCGTGGCCGGTTTTTCCCCCAGCGAACTCAAGAGCTGCTGCAGCATTTTTCCGATTTTTATCATGGAATTTTGTTATCCCGCATTTAAGACCGCCTTGCAGCTTAAACTGATGACCAACTGCAACAAGGCCGCCGGCGCCAGATATTTCCAACAGAAATCCACCATCTGCTCCAAACGCAGGCGGGCGAAAAGCGTCCGTAAAAGCGTAAGCAGACCCACAACGGCCAGAAGTTTCAGGACATAAACGATGAATCCCCCCCAGCCGGGCAGATTGAATCCGAACGGCAGAAAAACCGCCGCCAGCAGGGAAGCCCCGACAAAGAGCTCTATATCCAGCGTCAAACGGAACAAGGCCAGCATCCAGCCGCTGTATTCGGTGAGGGGCCCGGCCACGATTTCCGTCTCCGCCTCGGGAATGTCAAAAGGCACTTTTTCAAGTTTTCCCAGAAGCGCGACCAGGGCCACTCCAAATCCAATCACGTTGACCAGCGCAAGGGCCGGCGCTTTCTGGTAATAATCCGCCACACCGCTCAGGCTCCAGGTATCGGCCAGAATACACGGCGCCAGAATCCCCATGAAAAACGGCACCTCGTAGGCAAAAAGCTGGGTCAGACAACGCACGGCGCCGATCAGCGAATACAGCGAAACGGCGCCCCAGCCGGCCAGGAAAAGAGCCATGGAAGGAATGGTCAACAGATAAAAAACCACGATCAGGTCTCCGCTAAAGGAATAGAGAGCCGCGCTTTTCCAGAGCGGGATATACAAAAAAGAGGTAACAACCGCGGCCAGGGCAACAACCGGTATCAATTGGAACAGACGGCGGTCGGCGTTTTCCGGCACGATGGATTCTTTCGCCAGCAGTTTAACGAGGTCGGCAAAGGGTTGGAACCAGGGCGGTCCGATGCGGTTCTGCATGCGGGCGTGCACCTTGCGGTCAATGTATTCAAACGCCAGACCGCCGATAATCACGAAAAGCAAACCCGGGAAAACCAGCAAATTAAACAAAGCGGTTGCCATCAATGCCCCTCCATCAGTTTGAGAAGACGCTTGCCGGCGCCCGCGAAATCAATACCGCGGCGGCGATGCCATTCAATGCCGTAAGTTCTTAATGCGTCCCATTCCATTGAACGGCGGTTGCGCCCGTTGGCTTCTTTCAGAACCAGCGCCCGGTCGGTGCAGGAAAAGCAGGGATCAATGGCGGCAATGATAATCGGGGCGTCGGCCAGGTAATTATTTTCCAGCATTTTGGCGACCGAAGCCAGGTTGGCCAGCGTCGGCGCGCGGACTTTCACCCGCTCCGGCTTTTCGGTGCCGTTGGAGCGGACGTAATGGACGTCCTCGCCGCGCGGCGCCTCGTAGCGGCTGAAAGCCTCGCCGGCCGGGATTTTGCGCGGGGCCTTCACGGTGAGCGGCCCTTCCGGGAGCCGTTCCAGAACCTGCCGGATTATTTTATAAGTTTCCATCAACTCGCCGAGACGCACCAGCGTGCGGCCGTAGACGTCGCAGTGCTCATCGGTGATCACCTTGAAAGCCAGCTCGTTATAAACGGCATAGGGATCGTCGCGGCGCGTGTCGCTGTCCACGGCGCTGGCCCGGCCGGTGGGTCCGATGGCGCCGAGCGCCAGGGCGTCTTGTTTTGAAAGAAACCCGACTTTGGAGAGCCGGGCGATCAGGGTGGCCTCCTCGGTGGCGACCTGAATGTAATATTTGGTCCTTTCCTCAAGCCGGTCAATGCCTTGGGCGATGCGGGCGGAAAGTTCGGGAGTAATATCCCGGCGCACGCCGCCGATGGTGTTGATGGCGTAATTGACGCGGTTGCCGCTGATTTCGGCCAGCAAGTCCATGACAATCTCGCGGTCGCGCCAGCTGTACATGAGGAGCGTGTCAAAACCAACCTCGTGCGCGGCCACGCCGAACCAGAGCATGTGGCTGTGAATTCTTTCCAGTTCGCCGATTAAAACGCGGATATAAGCCGCCCGCGGAGTAATCTGCAAACCGGCAATTTCCTCAACGGCCTGCACGAAACAGGTGGAATGCGAATGCGAGCAGATGCCGCAAACCCGTTCCAGCAGGTAAATATCCTGAATGTAGGAACGCTGCTCGCAGGCCTTTTCCATGCCGCGGTGATTGTAACCGAGGCGCATGCCGGCCTCCATGATCCTTTCGCCTTCCAGGGCCAGCTGGAAATTTTCCGGCTCCTTCAGGGCCGGGTGCTGGGGGCCGATCGGTATTTTTATTCTGCTCATTTGTTTTCCCCGTCCGGATTTTCCTGTTTCCAGTCCTTGCGCAGGGGATATTCCCCTTCCGGCCAGTCGTCGGGCAGCGGATAACGCGGCCCGGGCGGCAGATTTGCAAACTGCACCCCGAACAGGCCGGCAATTTCGCGCTCATAATTAACGCAGCCCGGAAACCACGAAGCGACCGACTTCCATTCCGGTTTTTGCCTGGCAACCATTACCTTCAGGTTCAGGACAATCCCGTCCTTGCGCGCCAGGTGATAGGTGATTGAAAACACCTCGCCTTCGTCCTGGCCGGTGATCGTGCATAAATTATTGAAAGCTTCCTTGTCAACCAGCCAGTTCAGCACGCCGTCAAATTTGTCGCCGGGCGTCTCCACCCAGATCCGCCGCGCGCGCTGAACCCGCGTTTTCCCGTCAAGGAAGGGAAACTGGGCGAGAATCCGACCGCTGATTTCTTCTTCTTTTGTCATTTTTTTCTTTTCTCCGCGCACTCGGCGTCTCCAGCGAAGCGGGCGGTAAAAGCTCTTATTTCTTTGCGAAAAAACGCCTCATCAGTTTTTCAACGAGGCCAGCAGTTTAACCACGCCGTCAATGATCGCCTCGGGCCGCGCCGGGCATCCGGGAATATAGGCCGAAACCGGGATGACCGCGTCAATACCGCCCTTGACATTATAACATCCGCGGAATACCCCGCCGGAACAGGCGCAGGTTCCAACCGCCACGACAAATTTCGGCTGGGTCATCTGCTCGTAAATGCGGATGACCCGCTCCCTGATCTGGCGCGTTACCGGGCCGGAACAGACCAGCACGTCGGCATGGCGCGGGGTGCCCTTCAAAAGCACGCCGAAGCGTTCAATATCAAAACGCGGCGTCAGGGCCGCGACAATCTCAATATCGCAGGCGTTGCACGCGCCCGTGTTGAAATGGATAATCCAGGGCGATTTGATCCGCGCCCAGGTTACAATCTTTTTTACCATGCCCATTATTCAATTCCGATACAATATAAAAAGCCCCATGGCGGACGCAATCACAAACAAAAGCGCCAGGCCGAAGACGCGCAGGTTTTCGGCCGGCACGGTGGCGATAATCAGCGCCACGACGTGCATGATCGTGAAAAAAAACGCGAACGGAAAAAACTGGCCGTATTCCGGCCGCGCGCGGTGGTCCTGGACGTCCTCGCCGCAGGCATAAGCTTTAAGCGCGCCGGGCCGGACCGCATCCGGCCGGACCGCGAGGCGCGCGGCCAGCCTGACCAGCAGTCCGATGACGATAAAAAGCGCCGCAAACGCCAGCGGCGGGGATAATATGATTTGTTCAAGACTCATGGTTCACCGTTCAAGGTCCGGACAATTTTAAACTGCTCCCGCCGGGCCGCTTTTCATGATTGCAACCCGGATGGCGGCCGGGCGTATCAGCCTTTCAATGTTTTCAATTCCGACGTGTCCAGAGATCCGTTCCGCCTGAAAATCCCGACCGTTATGCCCGCGGCAACGGCAATCACCGCCACTTCCACCACAATCAACGTTATCGCCAGGCACTGCGCCAGCGCCGGCCGGCCCGCCAGCCGCCCCGCCAGAATAATGGCGAGCGTCACGGCCTTGATCATAAGCTCCACCCCGATCAGGATGCGGATGACGTTGCCGGCCGTGATAACGTAATACAACCCGAGCGCCAGGACAAAAACGATCGCACCCGCAAAGATTGGAAACATGTTCGCCATTTTTTTAAATTTAAATGCGTCCGGCCGGTTTTTCGCGCCTATTCCTTCGGATTCGGCCCGCCGCCGTCTTCTTTCTTCTTTTGCCTCTCCTTGAACAAGACTACCACGCCGAACACGCCCGCCAGAAGCACCGCGACCTGCCCGAGCAAATCAAGGGCGCGTTCCTCCCATAATACCTTTCGCACATCGGCCCCGCAAGGCAGAAGCGTGGAAACAACCGGGTCGGGCTGGCACCTGACGGCATAAAATCCCAGCAGAACAATCAACAATATCAACGGCGGAATAAAATACCTGGAGCGGCGCGGGGCATCCTTGACGCCCGGCCGGGTCAGGCCGATGACGCTGATAAACACGACCGTTATCAGGCCGGCGCAGACCGAAAGCTCAAAAACCGCCGCCAGCGGCGCCGCCAGCCGGAACATGAGTATGGACAGAATAGCGCTCACCGCCGCCAGGCCGACGGCGGATTTCAACAAATCCGCGGTCATGACGACCGCCAGCGCGCCGACTGCTAGAAGAATCAATATGATGATGTCAAGATTCATGCCCTGCTTACATCCCCGTCAACGGCAGAAGAAACGTTCCTTTAATAAACGGTATTGCCAACCCAATGGCCACGGTGAGCGCCGCCAGCAAAATAACCGGCGCGGCCATGCCAAAAGCCTCGGTAACCTTCTCAAAACCGGGGCGCAAAAGTCCGAAGAAAATTTTTCTCTGCATTATGAGAAAATAAGTCAGCGTTACCAGGCTGGCCAGAACGGCAATAACGGCATAAACGTAATGCCCCGCCTGCCATAAAGCCAGGATAATGACCAGCTTGCTCCAGAAGCCGGCCAGAGGCGGGACACCCGCCGTGGACAAAAGCCCGATCACCGAAGCCGCGCCAGTCAACGGCATTTTCTGCGCCAGACCGCCCATGGCGTTCATGTCGCGCAGACCGGTCTGCTTTTCCACCGCCGCCGCGTTGACAAAGAGAAGCGATTTGAAAACGGAATGGTTGAAAAGATGGAAAATTGCGCCGGCCATGCCCAGCGGCGTGCCGATCCCGAAACTCAGGATTATATACCCCACCTGGCTGATGCTGGAATAGGCCAGCATCCGCCGCATGTCGCTCTGCGCCATGGCCGCAAAAGCGGCCGCCGCAAGCGTGAAGGCTCCCGCCAGCATGATAACATCTCCGGCGCGGTCAAGCCAGCAAACGTCCGCCATGACGCGCATCAACACATAGACGCCGGTGGTCTTGGTAACGATGCCGGCCAGCAGCACCGAAACCGCGGAAGGCGCGGAAGCGTACGCGTCCGGAACCCAGCCGTGAAAGGGCATGAGCCCCGACTTGATAAAAAGGCCGCCGATGAAAAGCGCCAGCGCCAGCAGGACGAGCGGCTGGCCGGGAAGCGCCCGCAAGGCCAGCGCCACGGCGGCAAATCCGGTGGAGCCCGAGACAAGGAAAAAGAGCGCCACGGCCGAGAGCATGGCGATGGAAGCCGCGGCCGAGAGGACAAAATACTTGAAGGCCCCCTCCAGCCCCGCGCGGCTCTTTTCCGAGGCGATCAGGACAAAGGATGAAACCGCGGCGACCTCCACAAAAACATAAATGGAAAACAAATCGGCGCAAAGCGCCACGCCGTTCATGCCGAGCACGGCCAGCAGGACCAGGCTGGCAAAATTGCAGCGCGTTCTTTCATCGGCAAACGTAACCCGGCCGACCAGCAAAGCGGACGCGGAAACAATCGCGATCGCCAACAGCATAACCCTTGAAAATCCGTCCGCAAAAAGCGGCAGGACAAAAGACATGGCCGTTGCCTCCGGTAAAAACACGGCAACCAGCGCCTGCAGGACGGCCAAAAGAACGGCCAGGGGAATAATGCTCCTGCGCAGGAACGAAAACGGCAGGTTGCAAAACAAAACCGCCGCCAAAGGAACGATTAAAAGCAGGGTCAACATGTCAAATTGCTCCATTTCAACGCATAATCCAGACTATCAAAACCGCCAGGCCGGCCACCGACCAGGCCAGATAAACCGCGTAACTGCCGGAATGCCTGGCGCTGATCCAGCGCGCCAGGTTCAAGGACAACCCCACGGCAAAAAAATCGCTGATCCAGTTGACCGCGCGGTCAATGGCCAGGGCGGAAACGGCGATCGCACGGCAAAACCGCAGGCCGATTTCATAGGGGTCAAAAACCCGCCGTTCGGCTTTCGCATACAACCACGAAAGAACGGGGGCGTAATGGATGTGGTCTGCCGCGCCGAGACCGCGGCCGGCGCGCCGCACGCCGTAAATGTGATTGAGCAAAGCCAGAACCAGGGCTGCCACCGTAAACAACACCAGCTTCCGGCTTTCCGGCCAGCCTGAAAAATCATGCCCTTCCATGGCCGTCCCGAGCACCGGCTGGATAAGATTTTGAAGCGGAAACGCGTTGTATAAGCCGAAAAACACGCACAACCCCGCCAGGCATATCATCGGCAGGAGCATAAAAAAGGGCGCTTCTTTAACCCGCCCCACGCCGGCCGCGCCTTTGCCGAAAAAGGCGGCATGGCCCAGTTTGAGAAAAGAGGCGGCCGTCAGGAAAGAACCGGCCAGCGCCGCCCAGTAATACCATTGGCCGCGCGCCAGGGCGCCGTCATAAACGAGCTCCTTTGAAAAGAACCCGTTAAAAGGCGGCACGCCGGAAATTGAGGCGGCCGCAACCACGAAGCAGATGAAGGTGAACGGCATGCGCGCCGCCAGGCCCCCGAGCTTGTTTAAATCGGTCGTGCCGGTCTGTTTCTCCACCGCGCCGGCCGTAAGAAAAAGACAGCATTTGTACATGGCGTGATTGACCATGTGGAAAAGGCCGCCGACAATGCCGACGGGCAGGGCGGTGCCGATGCCCAGGATCATGTAACCGACCTGGGAAACCGCGTGATAAGCAAGCAGCCGTTTATAATCGGTCTGGATGAGCGCCATGGCAACCGCCACCAGGACGGTTACCGCCCCCACGATCATCAGCAGATGGGTCATTGACGAGGCGACGTTCATCTGGAACATGTCCAGAGAAATGCGCGCCAGGAAATAAATGCCCAGCAGTTTTTCCATGGCCGCCGGCACAAGCGCCATGAAAGGAAGCGGCGCGTCAATGGCCGCGTCCGGAATCCAGGTGTGAAAAGGAATCGCGCCGGCTTTGCCGATCGCGCCGATCATGAGAAAAATGAACGCGAGACTCCCCATGAAATCCAGAGGCAGACTGATCCGCGAAATAGTCAGGGTGCCGGCCAGTTTTCCGCAGAGCGCGATGCCGAACATCAGGCACAGGTCGGCGCCGCCGGCAATAATCAGCGCCTTGACCGCCGTCTTGTGGGCGGTCGGGGATCCGATGGCAATCATGCCGAAAAGCGTCAGGAGCAGGCCTTCCCAGAAAAAAAGCAGTAAAACCAGGTTGTCGGCGAGCGCCGCGCCGTTGGCAAAAGCGATTGAAAAGAAAAGATACGCGAAAAACTGGCCGGAATGACGGTGCGCGGCCATGAAGGCAATGCTGTACAGGCAGATGCCAAAGCAGAAAGCGGCGGTCGCCAGCATAATAAAACCGCTGAAATGATACAGCCGCAGGTTAAAATCCATGCCAAAGGGCGCCCACGGAATGAGCATCTGGCCGGAAGACCCGAAAAGCTGCCACGCCAAGGCAAAATTGGCCGCCGCAATCAGCAGGATTAAAACATTGCGCGCCACGCGATGCGCTTTGCCATGACACAACACAATCAACCCGCCGACGGCCGGAATCAATATGGTGAATAATAATGCGTTCATTTAAGGCGGCAAGGGCCGCCAGCCCTAAATTTCCAGGCTGGCGCTCTGCCATCAATGTTAAACTTCTTCACAAAAGCGTCATATGTTTCAAGGGAACGATCCGATCAATCCCATCACTTGCTGAACGGCCGAAGCGGCAAAGCCGAAAGAAGGCATGATAAAAATGCCGCCGATTACGGAAAGAAAGGCCAGCAAAGCCACTGAAAAAACCATGCGGGGCGAGCCTTCAACCGCCGCCCCGGCTGGAGCGGCCCCCATGAACACGATCACGAAAACGCGCATGAGATACACAATCGTCAGTATGGCCGTGGCCACGAACAAAAGGGCCAGCCAAAGCTGTCCGCCGGAAACCGCGCCGGCAATCACCCCGTACTTGCTGAAAAATCCGCCGAGTGGCGGAAGCCCCATGACCGAAAAGGCGCAAACCAGGAATGAAACCGCGGTAACCGGCATGCTGGCGATCAGACCGCCCATCTTGGTGATATCCTTGGTGTGTGTTTTCTGTTCAATAATGCCGGCGCAAAGAAAAAGCCCGCCCTTCGCAAGACCGTGCATTAAAATATATAAAAGCGCGCCGGCGGCGGCGAGTTGATTGTTGACGGCGAATCCCAGGAAAATAAAACCGATCTGGCTGATCGTTGAATAGGCAATGATCCGTTTCAGATCGGTCTCAAGCAGCGCCGCGCCGGCCGCCACCAGGGCGCTCAAGCCGGCCAGGGCGGGCACGATCACATGCCAGATGTCGGCCACCGGCAGCGTGGCTATCAGGAGGCGCGCATAAACATAGACGCCGATTTTGACGAGCACCGCGGCATGCAGCAGCGCCGTTACCGGCGAAGGAGCGATACCGGCGTCCGGCAGCCAGGTCTGCAGCGGCAGAGTGGCCGATTTGGCGAAGAGTCCGGCCAGAATAAGCAGCACAATATAATCCGGCGCGACCCGGCCCTGAAACGCATGCTTAACCGCCGCCAGATCAAATGAACCGGCCTGCTGTTGAACGGCAATGAAACCGATCAGCATCAGCAGCGCTCCGAAAAACGTCATCAAAAAAGCCTTGTCCGCCCGCAAAACGTGCGCCGGCTCGCGGAAAAACCCGATCAGACGCCAGCTGGCAAAGGCGGTTAATTCCCAGAAAACATAAAGCACAATCAGGTTGGCGGCAAAAACAAGCCCCATCATGGAGCCGAGGAAAAGGACCACCATGAAATAATACTCGCCCTGGTTCGGATAATGGCTGATATAATCAAAAGAGTAAAAAACAATCACGGCCCCGACCAGCGACGAGACCAGCGCCATGAAGACGGCCAGCTGGTCGGCGACAAAGAGGTCATGGCCGAACCCGAAATTCAATGAGACCAAGATCAGGCCGCCCTTAATGACCGCCGGCAGGAGCGCAAGCGCGCACAGAAAGGACACGGAAACCGCCAGAAAAGCAATTAAATTGCGCGCCTTCGGCGAATAACGCCCCAGGAGGGGTAAAAGGCATGATCCCAGCACGGGCGCGCCAATCAATACTATTAATAACACTTTCGGATTCACAGCTTTCAACCATCCGGACGCATTCCGGCATATCAGCGGGTGCAATCGGGTTTAATCGCGCGAAGCAAACCGGGCAAGACTACCCTATATTGACGGCAAGTCAACAAAATATCGTAAAAATTTTAACTTGTTTTTTTTTTACATTCGTATATTTCATGGTTGCGTTCGCTTATTAACCTTACCATTGCGCATCAATGCGGGCAGTCATACTTTCCATCGGAGACGAACTGGTCCTCGGCCAGACGGCGGACACCAACGCCGCCTGGATCGCCGCCAGGCTGGTCGCATGCGGCATCGCGCCTGAATACCACCAGGCGGTCCGCGACGACCAGGACGCCATCATAGAAGCCGTAAAAAATGCGGCCGGCAAGGCCGAGCTCATTATCGTCTCCGGCGGGCTTGGCCCCACCCCGGATGATCTGACCCGCCAGGCCATGGCCGCGGCCGGCGAAGCGCCCCTGGTCTTACATGCGCCTTCCCTTAAAAAACTGGAAAAAACTTTCAAGACGCGCGGCTGGAAAATGACCGCCAATAACCGGATCCAGGCCATGTTCCCGCAAAACGCGATTGTGCTGGATAACCCCGTCGGCACTGCTCCGGGTTTCGGGATGCCCCTGGGAAAAGCAAAAATCATGGTGATGCCCGGCGTGCCGAAGGAAATGAAAGCGATGTTTGCCCGACACATCGCGCCGGTCATCATGTCAAAAAAACGTTCCGGGGTGCAGACCATGAAATTGAATGTTTTCGGCATGGGCGAGTCAATGGCGGCCGCCAAACTGGGTGAATTGATGCGGCGCGACCGCAACCCGCTCGTTGGAACAACAGTCTCCGCCGGGATAATCTCAATCAGAATACGCGGCGTATTCAAAAACGCCGCCAAAGGGCGGCAAGCCATGCGCGGAACCGCCGATAAAATCAGGCGTTTATTGGGGCGCGCGGTCTTCAGCGAAGGCGATGAAAGCCTGCCGGAAGCGGTCGGAAAAATGCTTGCGGCCGCGCGCAAAACAGTCGCTACCGCCGAAAGCTGCACGGCCGGAATGCTGGCCGCCATGCTGACCGAGACGCCCGGCGCCAGCAGGTATTTTACGGGCGGTTGGATTGTCTATGCCAACCGGATGAAAACCGAAAATCTCGGCGTGCCGGAGGAGCTGATCCTCGGGAACGGCGCGGTCAGCGCGGCCGTCGCGAAAAAAATGGCCGGCGGCGCCCTCTTAAAATCGGGGGCCGATTACGCTCTGGCAATAACCGGCATCGCCGGGCCGGACGGCGGCGCGCCGCGCAAGAAAGTCGGCACGGTCTGGATTGCGCTGGCGGAAAGGAAGTCCGGCGGCATTCACGCCGAAAAATCCCTTTTCCCCGGCGACCGCGCCATGGTGCGCGACCGGGCCGCGAAAACAGCGCTCAACATGCTGAGATTGAATATTCTTTCTGGCCTCAGGGAATGGGTTCCACAGAGATGATTTCATCGCTGGAAAATGTCTTGAAAATCCCCGCTTCAATTTCCACCTTTACATCGCCGCTGGCGTATCTTTCGCGGATAACACCCCGGAAAGTCTGTTCCGGCTTGTCGCCGGTGCGGATGAGCACATTGGGAACGAACGGCACCGGACGCATGGCAAGTTTTTCGTGGAGAATAATCGTCTGCTTCGGCATGATATCCACGGAGCGCTGCACGTCGTAATACCCTTTGCCGGTGAACTGCAGCTGGTGCCGGCCCCGCGGCACGAAATCAATCTGCATCTGGTCCGATATTTGTTCGCCGGGACGCCCCTTGGTTGCGCCGCGAAATTCACCGTCCAGATAGACATTTATCTCCGGCGGAAAAGTGGAAATGAGGATGGTGCCGCTGGATTTGACCATCTGAAACTCCAGGATGGTTTCCTCGCCTGAAACGACCTCGTTGCTGACGGTCTGCGGGTCGTGCCCCCGCAGTTCAACCCGCACAACATAACGGCGCGCGGGAATATTAGTGCCGGTAAAGGGCGTTTCGGCCTTAAACTGATTATTCAAATAGACCCGCGCCCCGGGGGGACTGGAAAGCACCGTCAATTTTCCCGGCAAAGGACTGAGGTGCGCGGATATTTTCTGCTTCTCGCCGGCTTGGAGCGCAACCTCGTGCCGAAACGGCGAATACCCCTTCAGGGCGATTTCCACCGTGTGTTTCCCGGTCTTCACCTTTTTAAGCGTCAACGGAGTCTTGCCGACGCTTAAGCCGTCCACGGAAACCACGGAACCGGTCGGCGCGGATTCCACAAAAAGTTCGGCCGAATCCGGGGTAAGATTAACATCAACCTTGACCGGCGTGCGGTCATCAATGTTTAAATTAACGGACTTGGACAGATAGCCCGGCAGGCCGATTTGCAGGCGTTTCCGGCCCAGCGGGATATCGGTGAGAAGCAGAGGCGTCCGGCCGACGCTGACGCCTTCCAGCTCAACTTCGGCCCCCGCGGGAACCGTGTGCACGAGGACCAGGCCTTTCAATTCTTCAAGCTTAAGCTCCACGGCCAGCCTTTCGCCGGACCTGGTGGTCACGGTCGCGCGCGTCTCGCGGTACCCCGGCTTGCGGACAACCAGCAGATGCTCGCCGGCGGCAGCCGGAACGACCGTGGCCGGGGTGCTGCCGCAACTGGCGGAATCGCACAACAAAGTTGCGCCGGAGGGATCGGTGGTAACATATATCTGGCCGGGTTTGGCCGGCGTCAAGCCGGCTTGCCGGCATGCCGGAATCCCCGCAAGACACAAAAACAGCACGCAGAACCGGATTATCTCACCCGCTCGTCCCGAGCGCACAGCGCCTCGGGACTCGCTAGAGTTCACAGAGAGAGATCGGCTTTTGTCCATCTCCATGAACTCCGTGTGCTCTGTGAAAAACTTCTTCATTTGCTCTTCAGATGCCGTTCAACATCAATCAGTTTTTTGCGGACATTCCGGTGACGTTCGTCGGAACGATCGGGTATTTTCTCCATGAGAATGCGCAGATTCACGGCCGCATCATTCCAGTCCCTTAATTTTACGGCCCTTTCGGCCAGGAAAAGATGATTCTTGTAATTCTCTTCCAGCTCCCGCTCGCATTCCCGGCGCAGGACGACGGCGTCGGCATAGTAGTCCGGCTTGGGCTCAACGGTTTCCAGGTACCACTCGGCCTCCTTCAAGGCGCGGATGGCAAGGGAAAGATTTTCGCGTTTTACCTCGCGTTGCTCATAAAGCTGGCGGCCGAGCCGGGCGGAATCCCCGGCCAGTTCAAGCAGTTTTTCCCTGGTCAGGGCCAGGGCGGCCAGGCCGATTTCATTCTGGGCAAATTCCTCAATCGCCTCGCGGGCCTGCTGGAATTGTTCAGGCTCAATGGTGTTAAAAACTTGCACGCGCCGGGTTTTTCTGCCGAAAGTAATCGTCAGGTCCAGGAGGTCATAAACCTCCTCGGTGCTGCCGCGGTGGACTTCATTGAGACTGTTGAAATCCGACTGCAGGAGCGTGTCGCCAAGAGAGGCGATCAGGTCCCGATCAATCTTTTTGTGCTGGTTTTTAGCGATATGCCTCTTGTTGGCAAGGTCGTCAATCTGGACGGAAAGCTCGTCATTTTTCAATTCCAGTTCGTAGCGGAATATGTTTTTGGGGCTGGCTTGGATTTTCTCATAATAAATTTCAAGCTTTTCAACCTGCCCGTTTTTCGCCGCGCCATTTTCCGTCCCGGGCGCGGACAACCCCTGGAAATGCACGATCAGGGCCAGCGCCGCGGCAACGACAACAACCGCCAGCAGAAAAGCCAGCAGTTTTTTCCTGTTTTTTCCAGCGGCCTGGCGCAACGGACCCTCCGGCCGGCCGGCAAAAGATTCGGATTCGGAAGCGCCGAAAAGCTGGGCGGCGGAAGATGACGGATATTCATCGCCGACCACTTTCAGCACGGTGTCGCCGAGCGCCAGCTGGTCGCCCGGCCGCATACGGGCCATATGAACGGGCGCTGAATTTAAAAGGGTTTTATTGGCGCTGCCGAGGTCTTCAACCCATAATCCTTCATTCGGCTTGAAAAAAAGCCGGCAGTGGTAACGGGACATGACCGGGTCTTTAAGCACAACATCATTGTGGCTTGAACGCCCAATGCGCGCCCCCTCCGGCCGGATTGATATTTCCTTCCCCTGGTCGGGGCCTTTTTCAACAATGAGATGAACTGGACGTTCTGCCGCCATAAATCTGCCGGTTGATGCGTTTTTTTCATTAAATACCCATTCTGACGGGAAAGATCAATCAAAAAGCGGGGGAATCGGAATCATGTGATTTTCAATATTTGCAGTTCCAGGGATAATCAATCTGCCCGGCCTTATGGAAAGGATGCACGTCGCACAATAACTTCTCATAAGCGTTCGGCGTTCCGGCGCGCGAAAACTCGCCCCTCTTGAGTTCTTTAAGTCAAACGCAATTAATTTGTTTTTTTTCTTGCAAGGTGTTACGATTTGTGAAATTGTATTACTTGTCTGACATGTCCGGAAATAATTCCGGCATGAAACATGAAATAACAGGAAAGGAGCGGGACAGGTGAAAGAGAGAGTAAAAGTCGGGCTTCTGGCCGCCGGCCTGATGGCAACAGCGGCCGTTTCGTTCGCAGCGCGTCCGTTGATCATTGACGATGCCGATCCGCTCGATACCGGCAACGGCAAGATTGAAGCCGGGTTCTGGCACGAGAAAAACGGCGGCTGCAAGAACTGGGATTGGCCCATCGGTTTGGGGTGCGGCCTTGTTCCCGGCCTGGAGGTGAACCTCGGCCTGGGCGGCACGTTACAGCAAATGGCGGAAATTGATGAAAACGGAGCCGAGTGCATCAAAAGCGAAAACGGCCTGGGCGACCTGACCCTCAACGCAAAATGGCAGTTTCTGGAAGAATCAAAATGGATCCCCCGCCAGGCAATTGTGCCGGCCGTCAAATTTCCCACGGCCAATAAGGATACGGGCTTGGGCAGCGGCAAGATTGATTACGATCTCACCTGGATAGCTTCAAAATCATTCACGGATAAAGCAGGCGGACATCTCAATCTCGGATATTCATTTATCGGCGCGCCGGCGGACGAAGATGTGGGCGACATCATTCATTACGGCGCGGCCCTTGATTATCGGCTCATTGATCCGCTCCAGTGGGTGGGCGAAATATACGCGGAAAAAGAGTTGATGAGCGGAACCGACCACATCATAATGTTCAATACCGGTCTGCGCTGGTTCCCGCTGGACGGTCTCATGATTGACGTTGCGGCAGGATCGCATATCAGCAGCGCCGGCCCTGACCTTACCACCGCGGCCGGCCTGACATGGGAGTTTGGAATTTGGAAGCGAAAGGACAAATAGACCGCAAATTTTGCGCGCGCCGGCTTGCAGTTCGAAACCGGATTCCCTGGAACCATAAACTTTAATTCGCCTGTGCGCAAAATGCATTTGCGGACGGCGCAGACTGAAAGGATAACAATATGCATATGGCAGATGCCTTGATTTCACCCGCCGTGGGCGGGACAATGTGGCTTGTGAGCGCGGGATTGATCGCTTATTGCGCCCGGAAACTTAAACAAACCATTAGGGACAATCTCGTTCCCATGATGGGTGTGCTGGGCGCGTTCATCTTCGCCGCGCAGATGATCAATTTTTCCATCCCCGGCACTGGCTCGAGCGGCCACCTGGGGGGCGGACTGATTTTAAGCGTTTTGCTGGGTCCCCACGCGGCCTTCCTCGTAATCGCCTCCGTCCTGATGGTGCAGGCCCTGTTTTTTGCCGATGGCGGTTTATTGGCCATGGGATGCAATATTTTCAATCTTGGTTTTTTCCCGGCCTTTATTGCCTATCCGTTCATTTACCGCCTGATAGCCCGTCAGGAGCACGGAACGCCGCGCGCATGGATTGCCGCGATTGTCGCCGCCATTGCCGGCCTGCAGCTTGGCGCCTTCAGCGTGGTAGTTGAGACCAAGGCTTCCGGAATTTCAGAACTGCCTTTCGGCGATTTCACGCTTTTGATGCTTCCCATCCATCTGGCGATCGGCGTCGTGGAAGGCCTGGCCACGGCTACCGTGGTTGCGTTTGTGGCCAAAGCGCGGCCGGAAGCATTGGATGCCGCGCCGGTTGGCGCTCCGATCGCAACCGGCCTACGGCCGGTTGCGATCGGACTCGCGATAACCGCCGTGATTGTCGGCGGAATCATGAGCTGGTTTGCCTCCACGCATCCCGACGGGTTGGAGTGGTCCATCGCCAAAGTGACGGGCAAGGAGGAGGTTTCCGGTTCGGATGACGCCGTTCACCGGAAACTTGCGGCGGTTCAGGAAAAAACGGCCTTTCTGCCGGATTACGGGTTCAGGGCGGCCGGAACCGAGAGCGCCGCCGCTGAACAGGTTCCCGCCGAAAACACTGACGCCGAATCGGAATCGTGGCCGGCGGTGGCGGCGGGAACATCGGTCGCGGGCATAGTTGGCGGCCTGCTCACCCTGGGTTTGGCCGGCCTGACAGGTTTGGCCTTGAAAGCGCGGCGCGCAAGCGTATGATTTCGTTTTAATGCGCTTGGCACAATGGATTGAAATCGGCCGGATGGACGAGTTGGCGCGGCTGGATACGCCGCTGCACCGGCTCGATGCGCGGGCCAAGATCGTCGCCACCATCGCCTTTATCGGCGCAGTCATGTCGTTTCCTCCGCGCGAGATATCAGCCCTGACGCCGTTTTTTCTTTATCCGTTCGTCTTGATATTTATGGGACGGATTCCGCCCCTGCTGATTCTCCGCAAACTTCTTGTGGCCGCGCCGTTCGCTTTTGCGATCGGCATTTTCAATCCTTTTTTTGACCGCGCGCCGGGCCTGGCAATCGGGTCTTTGGTTGTTTCCGGCGGTTGGCTTTCGTTTACCTCAATCATGCTGAGATTTGCCCTGACGGTCGGCGCGGCGCTGGCGCTGGTGGCCTGCACCGGGATGTACCGCATGGGCGAAGGATTGGAAAGGATCGGGCTGCCGCGGATTTTCGTTGTTCAGCTTCTTTTCCTGTATCGTTATTTGTTCGTGATTGCGGACGAGGGTTCCCGGATGGTCCGCAGTCTGGAAATGCGAACTTGCGGGTTTGCGCCGTCAGGTTGCCGTGTTTACGGCTCGCTCGTAGGGCATTTGCTTCTGCGGTCCATGGCGCGGGCGGAAAGGATATACTGCGCCATGGTTGCGCGCGGTTTTTCGGGCGAGATCCGGGGCTTGCGGAAAACCGTTTTTCAGCAGGCGGACTGGGTGTTTCTGCTCGGCTGGATGGCGTTTTTTATTGCGGCAAGGACCTGGAACCTGGCCGGGATGCTGGGAGGCCTGGTTATCGGGGAGAAATAAATGAGTCACCATATTATTGAAGCCC
The DNA here is from genome assembly GCA_028715905.1 of Kiritimatiellia bacterium. Taxonomy (NCBI): domain Bacteria; kingdom Pseudomonadati; phylum Kiritimatiellota; class Kiritimatiellia; species Kiritimatiellia bacterium. Next base: position 24,236 of record JAQUQV010000004.1, on the reverse strand, counting down.
GTAATTTGCGATATGCCTACCCCGACGGGACCGAAGCCCTGAAAGGAATTTCTTTCCGGATTACGCACGGCGAAGCGGTGGCCGTTATCGGCGCCAACGGCTCCGGCAAGTCCACCTTGCTCCTGCATCTAGGCGGCGCCCTGCTGCCGGCCGACGGCGAGATGCGGATAGGAGAAACGCCTTTCACGCGCCGGACGGCATCCGTTGTCCGCCGCGCCGTGGGTCTGGTTTTCCAAGACCCGGACGATCAGCTTTTCATGCCCACCGTGTTGGAGGACGTGGCTTTCGGTCCCCTCAATGCGGGCTTGCCGGCCGAAGAAGTTGAGCGTCGCGCCAGCCTGGCCCTGGAGCGGGTGGGAATGCTCCACTTGAAAGACCGGCCGCCGTACCGGCTTTCGGCGGGCGAAAAACGCGCGGTTACCATCGCAACCGTGCTGGCCATGGCGCCCGATATTCTCGTGTTGGATGAGCCCTCCTCAAATCTTGATTCCCGCGGCCGGCGCCGGCTGATCGGACTGTTGCAGAGCTTTGAGCACACCCGGATCATCGCCACGCATGACCTGGAAATGGCGCTGGAAGTATGTTCCCGCGCGATCATGCTGAATGAAGGCCGGGTGACCGCGGATGGCGCCGTCCGGGATATATTGAATGATACGGAACTGATGGACGCCTGCGGCCTTGAATGTCCGATCAGCCTGCGAAAGAAAAACGGCGCATCACTATGAAAATTATTTACCAGCCAGAAGCCGCCGGCCGGTTGGATTAGCCGGGCTTGATTTACATTTGTGGGAACATGGCTGTCCCTGTTAGCATCCCATAGAGAATGAAAAAGCTGGATCCGGCTCAATATCTGCGCCTGCCGCCCTGCATGTTGTTTTGCCCACACTTGCACTGTCAATGCGGTTATCGCCGGGATGAAAACAACAAGGGAAAACCAAACAATTGTTTTAATCCGCTCTACAAATTGTAGAAACAGATGTGTTGAAAATATTGGTTGGGCAGGACACCATATTTTGATGTTTCTAAAAAATACGGAGGAATTCATAATGACGGAAGCAAAGGATAAAAGCGTCTCAATAATCCATCAATATTGGAGAACAATAACCATTAAAATCCATTCGTTGTTATCAACGCGGTTCTTATCACCGCTGAAGATAACGGTTGCCTTTATTTTGTTTGCAGTCTTGGGGGCGACAGCGCCAGCTGAGAATGTTATTAATCCGAATCCCACAAATCTGGTTTTCACGGTGGTTCATGGCGGCACAAATATAATTCCAACGCAGGATTTCGTGCTGACCGTTCCAAGCGATGTTTCGTCCACCGACTATCTGCTCAGCACAAACCAGCCCTGGATGAGCGTAGCGAACGCCGACGGCGAAGTGTCTGGCACGGTGCCCTCTCCCGGATCCACAAACATTACGGTAACAGTGTCAACGAACGGACTTGCCGTTGGGAACTATGTCGGTACGATTGCGAATGACGCGCCAGGCGTTACGGGCTGGACGAATGTAACCGTTAATTTGAATGTTGTATTGCCGCCCGCCCCCACAAATCTTTATTTTAAGGCGGTTTATAAAGAAACACCAAGTCCGCAAAATTTTAATCTGGTTGTCCCCGCTGACGTGTCGTCCACCGCCTACCTGCTGGGCACAAATCAGACCTGGTTGAGCGTGGCGGATTCAGAAGGCGAAGTGTCGGGCACGGTTCTTTCCGGCGCGACCAATATGATAACGGTAAGTATTGTTCCGGATGCCGTATCTCCGACCGAACTCTCCGTCGGCAGGCATACCGGCACAATCACGGTCGGCTCCCATTGGTTGGATGTGCCGGTGATTTTTGACGTTGTTTTAAAACCTGATCCCACGAATTTGAGCTTTAACGCCCGTTATGGAGACACGGCTCAAATTACAAATAATTTTGCGCTGAGGGTTCCAGATGACGTGTCACCCACCGCCTATCTGCTCAGCACAAACCAACCCTGGCTGAGCGTGGCGAACGCCGAGGGTGAAGTTTCGGGCACGGTTCTCACTGACGCTTCCACCAATATAACCGTAGTCATATCGCCGAGCGGTCTCTCCGTTGGCGGTTCCACCGGTACGGTCACGGTCGGCTCCAATTGGCTGGATGTGACCGTTAGCGTTGCTGTTGACCGCGGACTTGACGCGATCTGGTTCAGCGGCATAAACCAAACTTACAACGGATCGGCGATTTCCGTAACGGCTACAAGCACGCATGACAACGTCGTGGGTTTAACCTATAACGGAGGTGGAGCGCCAACAGATGTCGGCACATATGTTGTGACAGGTATTGTGAATACTGTAAACTGGACCGGCACAAATACAGCAACATTGACAATTATCAAAGCCACGCCGGCGGTAACAACCTGGCCCACGGCTTCTGCAATCACATGCGGGCAAACGCTGGCGGATTCAGAATTGAGCGGCGGGGCCGCGTCTGTGGCGGGCGCATTTGCCTTTGACAGCCCGGGCACAAAGCCGGATGCGGGCACGTATACGGCCGCGGTAACGTTCACTCCGACCGATACGGACAACTATAACACCGTTGCCGGGACTGTGAATGTGACGGTAGACAAAGCCACGCCGGCGGTAACAACCTGGCCCACGGCTTCTGCAATCACATGCGGGCAAACGCTGGCGGATTCAGAATTGAGCGGCGGGGCCGCGTCTGTGGCGGGCGCATTTGCCTTTGACAGCCCGGGCACAAAGCCGGATGCGGGCACGTATACGGCCGCGGTAACGTTCACTCCGACCGATACGGACAACTATAACACCGTTGCCGGAACCGTGAGCGTGAACGTCCAGGAGATTAAGTTTGTTGAAGGTGACTTTGACAATGACGGCGCGGCCGATCCATACGCGGTGATCGGTAGTAATTGGTATATCTGGTTTTCCGGTCTGGGGTATCAGTTGGGCGGCGGGCCGTTTAATTTCGGCGCGGCGGGTACGCCCGTGGCGGCTGACTTTGACGGCGACGGCGCCGCTGATCCGGCCATGGTGGCCGCCAGTGGCGAATGGTATATCTGGTTTTCCAGTCTGGAGTATCAGTTGGGCGGCGGGCCGTTTAATTTCGGCGCGGCGGGTACGCCTGTGGCGGCCGACTTTGACGGCGACGGCGCCGCTGATCCGGCCATGGTGGTCAACGGCAAGTGGACGATCTGGATGTCATTATATGGATATGTTCCGCAGGGGCCGTTTGACTTTTCGGTGTCCGGCGCTGATCCGATACCGCTGGCTGGCGATTTTGACGGCGACGGCGCCGCTGATCCGGCCATGGTAGTCAACGGCAAGTGGACGATCTGGATGTCCCTGTATGGATATGTCCCGCAGGGGCCGTTTGACTTTTCGGTGTCCGGAGCCGATCCGATGCCGATGGCTGGCGATTTTGACGGCGACGGCGCCGCTGATCCGGCCATGGTGGTTGATGGTAACTGGACAATCTGGATGTCCCTGTATGGATATGTCCCGCAAGGACCGTTCCCGTTCATGCCGTAATGATCGCTGAAATTGGGTGATCAATCAACGCCAGGCGTCTCGATGTGAGTCGAGACGCCTGCGTTGTTTTGCGATAAAGGCTTTTAATTGTGTTTCCGTAACGCCTCGGTCATTTTCAGAGCTTCGCGGGCGGTTTCGTGGCGGGGGTTTATTGCCAGCGCTTTTTCCAGCAAAGCGCGGGCAATATTCAGACGGGGAACGTCAACGGATGGCTGTAAAACGCCTTGGATCATATGCGCCATACCGCCAATGGCATAGGTCATGTCCGTAAAAAATCCGGGATATTTAAGCATTGCATTGAATATATTTTCAGCCTTTCGGGCGTATTGCAGAGCCTCAACGTTACGGTTTGCGGCCGCAAGTTCACGCGAGTAAATAATGTAAAGCCCGCCAAGATTAATTAGTTTGTGCGGCGAGTAAGGGTCATATTTTGCGGCGTCCTCAACCTCGCGGATTTTTTCTTTGGTGGAAACATGAATTTTTTTACCATGGTAGTTGGCGTAAATCAAGGCGCGGTATTCCTGCAATCGGACATTCCACTTATAGCAGTCCATGGATTTGCGCAGTAACAGCAGGGTTTGCTCGTCAAAACGTCCGGCGGACGCCAGCGCGATGGTTATCTTCAGGTATTGATCCCCCTTGCGACGGGACCAGTCGTCCCGGAATACTGCCAGACAACCGGCTATTGAGGCGATGGCCAGGAAAATATAAACAAAGCGCGGAAGAACAAGTTTTATCCGCAGGTCGATATCGGCCTTCTCAACGCGCATGACATATATGCCGGTTATTATACCGGCAAAGATCCATAACAGCGTGGGAGCCAGAGGAAGCTGTAAAGGAAAATCCATTAACGAATTAATGCCCAGTCCGATAATTCCGGTCATCAGGCATAGCGACAGCAAGCGGGGGGCATAGGTTTTGGCTTTGTTCCCGATTCGCCAAGTCATCATCAACAGAGTCAAAAAGACACCGATATACGCCAAACCGCCAAAAATTCCCAGTTCCACAAAGGCCTGTTCAAGATCGTTATGCATCCGTGATGGGCGCGCGTTCATGCTGAAACCGCCGGATGGCGTCGGACAGACAGCCCGATAGTAGGCAGGATAAGCCGTATGGAAAGCTCCAAGACCGACACCATGAAAAGGGCGGTCGCCGATCATGGCCAGTCCATTCAGGTTATAGGCAATACGTGCGGCATGGGCCTGCATGGGCATCCTGACCAGACTGTGAATCCGTTCCGTGGCGCTTTGCATCCCGCTTTTGTCTCGCAGGCTGACGCCGCCAATGACCGCAAGACACGCCGCAGCCAGCAAAATCAAAACCGTTTTGTTAAAAAAAACTTTAATAATCTGCCGATACGTCCGGCACAATAACATCCAGCTTATAAAAAAAAATGCCGCGCACAACGCGGAAAGCCAACTGGCGCGGCTGCGGGTATAAAACAAGGCGATCATGCCCGCAGCGAATAACACGGCCGCGGCGCCCCGGGCCGGCTTCTTGGGGCTGGATAGAAATAGATAGAAGACGGTCGGCAGGGTTAGAACTAAATAGGATCCAAACAGGTTTTTATTGGCCAAAGTGCCGGCCGGAGGAGCGGCCTGACGGAACAGATCAAGGAAAATATCCTGATGAAAAAACGGCAATGTGTCGGCCATGGCTTTATCCGTGTTGTCCAGAAAATAAAGGATTCGCAGCAGTCCGGAAAATCCGGCGGCAATATGCTTCCAGAAGGGGAAAACAATCGTAATGTCAGCATCGCTGACATTATGAAATTGAGCGATGCCGATCAGACAATTAAAACCAACCCCCGCGGCTGCAATCCACAGCAGGTTTTCATACCATTTTTCACTGCGCAATAAGCAGACGAATGCAAACAGAACGACATATCCCAGAAAATGTTTTAATGACCACCATGTGTGATACGGACTGAGCGTCCAGAACATGGAGAGCGCCGACCAGACAGCCAGGAATAACGTCAGCCATATAATCGGCGGCGCTTGCAAATCTATTTCATTCCGAACCGAGGCCGTACGGGACAAAAAGTATGCCGCCGCCAGAATCATGGCTGTTCCATGAATCAGAAACCAACGCAGATCGCCGGAAACTTCGGCAACGGAAATATCGTAGGATACCGAGACCACCAGCAGAGTCAGGGCGATCAGCGCCCGCCCGAATCTGTAGAACCAACCCGGAGTTTCCTGCGTGTCCGGAAGGCTGGCGGCCTTTTTGATTGTGGAGGCATCATGCATAGTTGCCACAATAAACGGGGAATTTACGGCCGAAAAGATTATATCCTCTACAAATTGTAGAAATAGACGTATTGAGTATTACGATTTTCAGAATAATTATACTTATTTATCAAAAGGATTGTTCATGGCGGAAATGCCCCTTCCATCGTCCGCGCTTAACGCATCTGAAAAGTCTTTTACATCTGTATCTGTTGGACTTTTGCTTGCCAAACGTTTGCGCGGCTGGCGTGAACAGCATGATATTCCAATCAAGCGCGCGGCCGCCGAACTCGGCGTTTCCTCTGCGACCTGGGACCATTGGGAAAAAACACGGCGGTTCCCGAGCATGGATGATTTGGATCTTCTGGCTCAATATCTGCGCCTGCCGCCCTGCATGTTGTTTTGCCCACACTTGCACTGTCAATGCGGTTATCGCCGGGATGAAAACAGCAGCGGAAAACGGAAAATATAAATGATTGTTTCAACGCCTTCTACAAATTGTAGAAACAGATGTGTTGAAAATATTGGTTGGGCAAGCGAACATAATTTTTCCATGGGATAAAATATTCTCAAGAAATAATAAAGGAGGAGAAACGGTATGAAGACAAATCAAAGTTGGTTGCGGAAAGCCGCAACCTGTGTGTTCGCGCTGGCCATGCTTGGCGCTGCGGCAAATGCGGGCGTTATCTCGGCCGGTTATCAGGATAGTTTCGGCCTTCAATCCGATCATACTTTGTGGGCATGGGGTTCTGACGGCGGCGCCGCCAATAATTATACCGACCCCGCGCGAACGCAAACCGTTTCCGTTGCTAAAGCGCAACTGGGACTGGGAGCAGTTGGAACATACGCGTACACTCCCACGCAGTCAGGAACGGATAAGACTTGGATTGACGTCGTGGGCAGTATGGAGCGCTCTTTCGGTATTCAGTCCGACGGCTCATTGTGGGGCTGGGGCTATGACGGCGCGCCCGCGGAAATTTTATTGGGCCATAAATACGCCGACCTGTATCATTACGAACAAGCGGGTGCGCTGGGCATGGGAACGCAAATGTGCGAGGTTATTTCCCGGGTCTATGGCAATGTTCCGGAATGGACGACAAATTTCAGCGGCGGGGCCGGCAATCATACCGGCGGGGCCGGCAACGAATTATATACTTCCAAGGATGTTGAATCTACAACAACCCCTTCTTACACCAACTCCATTATGAATGGTCTGGCAGCCAACCGGCCCACGCAAATAGGAACGGCCAGAACCTGGAAACAGGTTGCGGTTGGAAGTAATTTCTGCCTGGGCCTGCGGACCGACGGCTCAATCTGGTCATGGGGAACTGACGGCGGGACAAATACATATAAATATAATACGAATGGATTCACGGCCGTCACAGAGTGCAAGGCGTTTGGCCGGCTGGGCCATGGCAATATGGTTGTTGCCACGACCAATTATGGCGGCGGGGAAAGCAGCGCTAAAGTCGTACAGCATTATACCAATACTAACACCGACTATCCTTATGACTGGCAATATGTGTCAACCACCACTAATACCGGCCTTTCCGCCGTAACGACCAATTTTGTCCAGTATGCTCGCGCGCTCAATGAGCCGACTAAAATCACGGCCCCGAATTCCGCGGCTGCGGCGTTGCCGGCCATGGTTTGCATTGCGGCTGGTTTGAACCATAGCGCGGCGGTCGGGTCAAACGGTTCGCTCTGGACCTGGGGGAAAAACCAGAAGAGTTATCTTGTTTCAGTTGTATATACCAATCAATACGGCTATGGCTATTATATATACAGCTATGCAACCGGCAGTGTTCTTGGATTGGGAAATACTAATCTTTTCTCCACTAATGTGCCAACCCGAGTGGATTCGGGGACAAAATGGGCCAGCGTATCAGCCGGGATGAACGCCAACTTCACCATGGCAATCAAGAAAGATGGTTCGCTATGGGGCTGGGGCGACAATGGCGCCATTTTTGATGGCAATAGCGTGCGCGTGTGCGGATATCTGGGATTAGACTCTGATACGCTGTTTGCCAACACTCCCACTCGGGTAGGGACGGATAATAATTGGGCCATGGTGTCCGCTGGTAATCAACACTGCTTGGGACTTAAATCAGACGGCTCGCTCTATGCCTGGGGGAGAAACGATTCCGGTTGCCTGGGGATCGGAAGGACCGATTATAGCATGGCCGAACCGACACGCGTGGGCGCCGACACGGACTGGGTGTTTGTTTCGGCCGGTTACAACCACAGCCTGGCGCTGAAATTAGACGGCTCTCTCTATGCCTGGGGCGCTAATGCCTGTGCGCAATTGGGAGATACGGAAGGTGATGCTTATGAACCGGTCTTAATCAGTTCCGGCTGGGGTTTTTCTTCGGGGGAAGGCGACTTTGACGGCGATTGCCTGGCTGATCCGTACGTGGTGGCCGACGGCAACTGGTACATCTACATGTCTTCCGGCGATTATGCGCCGCAAGGCCCGTTTGCGCTTTCGGTGCCAGGCGGGGTTCCGGTGGCGGCCGACTTTGACGGCGACGGTCTGGCTGATCCGGCCATGGTGGCCAACGGCAACTGGACGATCTGGTGCTCTGCCTTCGGTCACGCGCCGCAGGGTCCGTTCGCATTTTCGGCGCCCGGCGGGGTTCCGGTGGCGGCCGACTTTGACGGCGACGGCGCCGCTGATCCGGCCATGGTGGTCAACGGCAACTGGTATATCTGGCCTACCTCATTTGGCTACGCGCAACAGGGCCCGTTTGCATTTTCGGCGCCCGGCGAGACGCCGATGGCCGGCGATTTTGACGGTGATCAATGCGCCGACCCTGCCGTGGTGGTTGACAATAATTGGACGGTTCGGATGTCATCAAAGGGATAC